>JACPOX010000202.1 GCA_016191305.1 Legionella longbeachae
GGATAAATAGTTTTTACAAATCCTGCTTCTATGGCAGGTATTAAAGTAGGCAAGGGATTAACAATCCAGTGCTGACATATTTTACCTTTTAATCCCAATGATTCTGCATAAGTAGGTAAAAGCAATTCAATAGCGCAAGTATTAAAACCCACCCCATGATTTAATATATTCACTTGATAAGGTTCATATATCCCTTTAATCACCATCATGGCCATTAATATTTTCACTGCATCAATTTGTGCCGGATCCCGAGTAAAAAGAGGTTCAATATAGGAAATTTCAGGACCTTTAACAATGATATCAACCCAATCGCTGGGAATATCAACTCGCGGCAGTTTCTCGACTACTTCATTAACTTGGACAATAACAACACCATTTTTAAAATTAGTCGCCTCAATTATTGCCGGGGTTTCTTCCGTATTTGCCCCAGTAAATAAATTACCTTGTTCATCTGCTTTATCAGCCATCAGTAAACAAACATTGGGTATTAAATCTGCTACTAAGCGACCAAACAGCTCATTATAAGTATGAATATTACCGATGTTGATTTGTTTGTTTTTTACCATATTGGCCAGGCGAACTGATTGCGGCCCTGAGTAAGCAAAATCAACTCGACTGGCGATACCTTTTTCAAAAAGATCAAGATGTTCAGGTAAGGCAATTGCCGATTGAATCATGTGCAAGTTGTTAATTTCAGCAGGATCAAGTTTAGTCATTGCTGTAGCCAAAAAACTGGCTTGTTTTTGGTTATCTCCTTCAATACATACTCTGTCACCTGAATAAATGATGCGTGAAAGAACAGCGACCAAATCCTCTGCATCAATAAATTTATTGTTTTTAAGATAGGATTTAATTTTGGACAAACGGGTTAAATATTCTTGTTTTTTCTGGTCCCACATTATTGTTCCCATTCTTAGTGCAATTTAAGTCGGGGTTTCACTCTACGGCTTAATATGTTCGATAGAGTAAGCAAACATACTCTCCACCAACCATATAAAGAAATTTGGTGTTGTTTATATAAAGATAAATAAAATAAACGTGCCAGTTTGCCCTCTACCTTGAGACTCTCAGTAATCTTTCCCATCAAATTACCCACTACTTGATAATGGCTTAAGGTAACTAAAGAACCATGATCATGATAATGGTAAAGAGGCATTGATTTACCCTCTAAATACTTATCCAGATTTTTATATAAAAAACGTGCTTGTTGATGTGCGGCTTGCGCGCGTGGCGGCACTGTCTTATCCGAATTGCTTTGTGGACAACTTGCACAATCACCTAGAACAAAAATCGCATCATCCTGAGTGGTTTGTAATGTTTGCTTCACTAATAATTGATTGAGGTGATTTACTTCCAATCCATCTAAATTACGTAAAAAATCAGGGGCCTTAATACCAGCAGTCCACACTGCAATATTTGCAGGAATAAATTGTGCCGCTTTGGTATACAAGCCATTTTCTGTGATTTGAGTTACTTGATCGTTTAAATAAATTTTTACACCTAAATTAGATAATTCAGCAAATATCTTGTTTGAAAGAGGCTCTGGAAGTGCAGTTAACAATCTATCGGCTGCTTCAATCAAGGTAAAAGAAATAGCTGTGGGTTGAATTTCAATCCCATAGTTTATAATCTCATGGATCGAACTATACAATTCAGCAATTAATTCAACTCCTGTGGCTCCCCCACCAACAACCACTACATCAAATGGATTTTTTTGGGGCTTTTGAGACAGACTCATTAAATGATTCAATAATTCACGATGAAAATAACTTGCCTGATGTAAATTATCTAAAAATAAACAATGTTCCTGTACTCCCGGAATTCCGAAATCATTTACCACACTCCCCACCGCAATAATTAAAATATCATACGCAAGAGTTCTTTGAGACAGAATTTCTTTTTCGTGACTATAAAATGGGGCTAAATAAATTTCTTTTTTGCTACGATTTATTCCTTCAAATGCTCCTAAAGCAAAATGAAAATGATGCGTAGCAGCATAAGTCAGGTAGGCAATTTCATTTTCATTTGTATACAAGCTTCCCGCAGCAACCTCATGCAATAAAGGCTTCCAAATATGTATAGGTGATACATCAACCAAGGTAATAGATGCTTTAGCTGCTTTGCCAAATTTACGACCGAGTAAGGCAGCTAATTCCATGCCTCCTGCGCCACCACCAACAATTACAATCCGTGGGGAAATTATTTTATTTATCATAAAATTTTCTTCCTATGTACCCTAAGATTTAATTATATTACTATTTCATATTCATTATTAAATTACCATTTAAACTAAACTCAGGATATACATGAAGATATTAGTTACAGGTGCATCAGGCTTTATTGCCTCACAAATTGTGACTGATCTTCTTGCTGCTGGGCATTTAGTAACGTGTTGCGTACGTAATGTTAGCTACACAAAAAATCTATTCCCTACCGCTACTATAATCCCTTGTGATTTTATAAACGATACATCCAGTAGTCTTTGGGTTGAACGTTTAAAAAATATCGATATGGTGATTAATAGTGTGGGTATCCTTTATCATCCAAATAGTAAAGTGGTTTGGGCAATTCATTATGAGACCCCTCGAGCACTATTCGATGCATGTGTTTCCGTAGGAATAAAAAAAATCATTCAAATTTCTGCTCTTGGGATTGAAAAATCAGATGTAGTTTATGCAAAAAGTAAGAAAGCAGCTGACGATTATCTACTTAATTTGCCTGTTGAGGTAATTATTTTACGTCCGTCTTTAGTTTATGGTCGTGGTTCCTATGGGGGTTCTTCTTTGTTTCGTGGCCTTTGTGGATTACCCTGGATTACACCAATACCCGGTCAAGGAAAGCAGGAATTCCAACCCATTCATGTTGAGGATTTATCCAAGGCCATTACGAACCTCATCGAACTTCCCTTAGACCACAGTTTAGTATTGAATGCTGTAAGCACAAAACGAATTAACTTAAAAAATATCTTAACCCAAATACGAGCTTGGCTAGGTTTTGCCAAACCCAGATTATTTTTTGTACCCACTGGCTTAATTCGCTTTGCATCCTTGATTGGGAATTTCATCCCTTATTCTGTTTTAAATTCCAACTCTTATAAATTGCTCATGCAAAATAATACAACGAGCATTGATGAGGCCAAAAAATTTCAGGATAAAATTGGTTTCACCCCTAAGGACTTTCCTGAAGGAATTTATAGCCACCCTAGTTCAATACAGGATCGTTGGCATGCAAGACTTTTTTTTCTCAAACCTCTTTTGAAGTTTAGTATCGCATTTATTTGGTTATTTACTGCAATCTGCTGCCTATTTTTTTACCCAAGAACCGCTTCTTATAATCTTTTGGCCCAAATCGGTGTCACGACTTTCTGGCAGCCCATTTTATTTTATGGTTCCTGTGTTCTTGATGCAGTCATTGGAATATGTATATTATTTATGAGTCATTTGAAAAAAATAAGTATCTTACAAATCATCATTATTTTAGGTTATAGTGCCATACTAACATGGAAGCTACCCAATTTGTGGTTTGACCCATTTGCACCTTTAGCGAAAAACATTCCTCTTTTGGCTGCTATATTAGTTTCTTTGGCTCTGGAGGCTGATCGATAATGCTCTATTTTTGGCTCAAATTTATTCATGTAATCAGTTCAACAATACTTTTTGGTACAGGTATAGGAACTGCATGTACTATGTTATATGCCCATCAAACAAAAAATACCCAAGTTATAGCTGCCACAACACGCTACGTAGTACTTGCCGATTGGATTTTTACTGGAACATCGGGTTTTATTCAGCCGCTTACGGGACTATGGATGGTTTATTTAGCAGGTTTTTCCTGGACTTCATTATGGGTGATGGGCTCAATTATTGGCTATTTAATTGCCGCTTTTTGCTGGTTCCCTGTAGTCTATCTCCAGATTAAAATGCGTGATTTTGCAGCTGAAGCAGATCAAAATAACACTCCCTTAGCCCCTATCTATTTTCGCTATTTTAAATATTGGTTTTATTTAGGCTGGCCAGCATTTATTAGTCTGATTATTGTTTTTTATCTGATGACTAATAAGCCTGGATAAGTGACTTTAATGTAGGTTGGGCCCCTGGCCCAACCTACAAATCCTAGTCTCGCGTCGGTATTTTATTCTTTAATTCACCCAATTGTTCTTCGGTTTCAGTCACACTAAAGAAAGTAAATCGTTCAGTTATTAGCTTATTAAAACCCATAGCAACCAAACCTAATCCTGCAGAAAAAACTACGAATGCAAGATGAGCTAAAGCAGGTCCCCAAAATTCTTTATTATTTTGCAAAGTTTTATCAGCAACTAGAATTAATTTATCGGAATTATCTTGAAAGTTCTTTAAAGCAAGCTGTTCTTCTTCCTCGCTGTATATATAATCTTTCACTTGTTCACGCATTCCTTGAACTAATATCCGAGCGACTTTACCTTCTTCGTCTTTTTTGTTTTCGGCTTTTTTCTCAATAATCTTAATTTGCGCCAAAACTGGAGCCATTCGTTCCATTCGTGAATACTGAATTTTACTTTTCTCTTCTTGGATTTGCTTAGATTTTTCTTGGTCGATGTTATTTTGTTCAATTGTATTGTTCGCATCTTTTAACTTTTGCTCAAGTTCCTTTATCTGATCTCCTTGTTCCAAAACACCAACGACAAGCTCTCTTCTCATCTTATTTTCTACGTCCAAACCCTCTACCAATAAACGTCGCCATTCATTAATTTTCGAAATTTTCTCTTTAGGACTATCAATTCTTTTAATAAATTCTTCACCATTTAAAGAGTCACTAAGTTTGTTCCAAAGAGAATCATTCTTAAGAATACGTGCAATCAATGCACTGGGCTGTGGATTATTTAACTCTTCAAAACAAATAGTCGCTAATTGATCCCCTGTCATTTCACTTAAATCATAATCACTAATAGGATAAAAGAAAGAAGTCGATGAGTTTTCAGATATTGTGGGCTTTTCATTTAACAATTTTTCAACTTTTTCTTTTAGAGATATAAAATCCTTTAATTGCTGGTGTAAATTTTCCATTAATTCTTTAGGATCACTGTTCTGAATTAATCGAAGTGTATTCAATACTGCGTAGCTGGCCATAGCTAAATTTTGCATTTTACTGCAGAGAGATTCTGGAAATTTTTTCACATATTCGTTTATCGGCTCCTCATAAGCTGCAAACCTCAATGTTCCTAGGGTTTTAGGATCCAGGGCAAACATACGTTGATAAATAACACCTTCTTTATATTGAGGAACAAAAGCATGCCCAAACTCTGCCAGACCATCTTTTTTTGTTTTAAAGGGTACAAATATATTCATCTTATCTTCAAGATTGCTCCCCCAAAGATTCATTTGCTCTGACTTTACTGCCAACTCTGTTAAATAGTTATTAAAATCAATTGCCAATTGACTTAGATCAATCTTCTTTTTTTCAATTGCATCGATTTGTTTGTTTTCAGATAACACGCCATTCCAATGACTTAATAAATCAGGAAAAGATAATTTTTCATTCACTGTAGGCGTCACAGGAGGAACAAAAATTTTACTTTTATAACGCTTGTGGCCCTTAGTTGGAGGTTGTAGGTCCTGCAAGTGAGTAATTTTTTCTAATCGTCCCTCCAGTATTCTAGCCATATCAATAGCAAACTGCCCACCCTTACTTTCTGAGCCCAAAGTGACATTCACAAAAGAAGGCATCTCAGCATATTTGGCAAACTTCTTTTTGGTCTCAATATCAATTAAATCATGGGGCATATTTTTCAAAGCACTGGTCACTATATCTTGCAAGATATTTTCTTTTACTTTTTCTTTTAAAAGCGTACCATTTTTAGCCATTTCTGGAAAAAGTCCAGGCATTTCCTTGTAATTTAAAAAATAATCTTTAGTAAGTGCCTTATAATTACCAAATCCCCTGTTTTCATAAGCATACAGGAGAGCATCGTTATTCTTAGGATGAGCAAAATAACGAAATGAATCACCCCAATCAATACGACCATACTGTTTGTCTTGCGATTTTTCATCACCCAGAGCCACTATATTACCGCTATGTACGCTGTGAGCTCCCAATAATAAAGAAAACATTAGCGCAGTGGACAAACCAAAATAATTTTCCGGTTTCATTAAATTAGGATAATGTTTAGAACCAGATGTGGCTTCTTTCATTACATCACGATCATTACCTGTAGTGTTACTAGTGCCAATTAGTTTATGTACTTCAGTAAAAGAAACCATGGGCTGAATTAAGCCATATGAACCATCTTCTAACTTAACTACATCAGCAACAATCAGAGAAGGAAAATAAATTTCATAGCTTTAAAACGCTCTAATTTTTTCCCCTGATAGACCACTGGCATATAAACATCCTCAAATTTAAATATATTTGAGTATAACAATTAAACATGAAGGAAATATTAATAGAGGTAGGAATTGCCTCGAGCATAAATTCAGTGTAACTTATTTTATTCATTCTATAAGGGAGTAAATAATGATCCAAAAGACTCGACGCACAATGCTTAAGAGCATATTTCTTACAGGACTTATCTCATGGCAAGTACAAGCAGCAGAGACCAATAATGTAAACACTGCATTAGGCCCTGAAACTACTCAATTAAGTAGCGACCCTAAAATTCAAAAATTATTAAAAGATGAAGATCAAAATATAAAAGCAGAATTTCCTTATAGAATTAATTTATTTACTCAGGGACAGATTGATAAAAACAGTGCAGGCATCAGGATTGCAGAAACAGCAAATCAATTATTATCGGATACTTCGGGATTACTATTTTATTATGAAGTGGTTAATGACGCAATGAGGGTACCGCATTGGCATTCTAATGCTACTGAAATTGGTACCGTGCTCAGCGGTAAAATGCGTGTTACGATTTGGGAAGGCACTGGGGAACCCAAAGTTTATACTGTTGAAAAAAACGGCACATGGATTATTCCGAAAGCAAAACTACATTCCTTAGAAAATGTGGGGCAAGAGAAGATGAAGTTCCTTGTTGTATATGATTCACCTATCGCAGCCGATAGGGATTTCTTAACAGCCTGGGCATCGTTACCTGATGCAGTGCTTGCACGCGCTGTTGGGCTGCAAGAAAGTGATATTGCTGCGATTAAAAAAACCACAAAAAATCGCTTAAGTGCATTTGATCCTTCAGCCTCGAACCTTAAAATAGATAACTACAGTGTCTTATCTAATAACTTTATGACAACAAAACCTATCTACCAATCCGATTTAGGTTCAATTACCCGAATAGATCCCACCGTTAATCCGCACATGAAAGCAATGGCAATTCAAAGAACAATTATGAAACCCCAAGTGTTACGTGTTCCTCATTGGTATACCACTGGTGACGTCTTATTATATGTGTTAAAAGGTGAGGCATTTTTTACCTTAATGGATAATGATGGCAAAGTGTATCATTCAGTCGTTCATCCTGGAGATGTGATTTCAATTCCGGTAGGAAATTTCCATAGTTTCTTAAATATTGGCAATGATGACTTGGAAGTATATGAAGGATTTAATCGAGTTGAACAAATCAATGAAATTACTCTAAGAAATGGCGTACAACATTTCAATGTAGGTACTATTGAAGGCGCTACTGGATTAAGTAAAGAACTGATTAATAAAATAAATCAGGAAAAAAATGAGTCCTATATGATGAAGTTCTAAAAAGTTATCCTAATGATGAATGTAGGTTGGTGTTCTTGTTGGGCCAGGGACCCAACCTACATTTTAAAGCCCTTTTCAACCTCAAACTAAAAATGTATTTATAATTGAGGTGTACTATTGATGACATTTACCCGTTTCTAAAGACCATCCTAATTCAACTAACTTATTGAGTTTTTTTATCATTATGATAAGTTCATTTCAAGTTACTACTAATTAAGTTATGATGAGAATAGGAAAATTAAACAACGGAGCTTTGTGATGCAACATTTATCGAAAATCATAGCATTAACATTTGTTTTGAGCTGTTTTTTTAGCAGTCTGAGTTATTCATCTGAAAGTGACATCCCCCTTTTAGGTAAAACGATAACTCAAGAAAAGCAACAAAAAATGTCACCCAAACAAGCTCTGCAGCGTTTAAAAGATGGAAATCAACGCTTTTTGAATAATACACAAATATCCAGAGATTATTTAAAACAGGCTCACCAATCGTCTTATGGGCAATATCCCTTCGCAGTAATTTTGAATTGTATGGATTCGCGCAGTATCCCCGAATTGTTTTTTGATCAAGGTTTAGCGGATTTATTTACTTTACGTGTAGCAGGAAATGTTCTCAATGATGATATTCTGGGAAGTATGGAATTTGCAACTAAAGCAGTGGGGTCTCGCTTAATTGTAGTATTGGCTCATACTTCCTGTGGCGCAGTAGTTGGTGCTTGTAGCGGCGCGCAATTAGGACATTTAACTGATGTTTTGGATAAAATTAAACCGGTTGTTCAACCAAGTATGCAGGAACTGGATTCAAAAAATTGTACTGACCCAAAACTTATTGATGCGATTGCTAAAGCCAATGCCTTAAGAGTTGTAAAAGAAATTCAAGAAAGAAGTCCCATCATTAGAGACTTGATTAATCAGAAACAAATAGGAATAGTTGCTGGTTTACATGATATAAAAACAGGTCAAATAACCTTTTTTGAAGAAAAGCGCTCTGTTCCTGAATAAATAGCAGTAGCACTAAGCGGTGTGAAAATTTATTGTGAGAGAAAAAATTCTCTCACTTTTACAACAAAAATTCTGTTTTTTTTCTTAAAAATAAGCAATACTTCTTTCTGAATAAATCATGGTACAATCGATGATTAAAATAAGACCTTTTCTTAAATGGGCAGGTAGTAAATACAATTGCCTAGAAAAGATTATACCTTTTTTCCCTGCGGGAAAACGCTTAATAGAACCCTTTGCTGGATCAGGCGTCGTGTTTATGAACACGAAGTACTCTTCTCATCTTTTAGCCGAGAGTAATTTTGATTTAATCCATCTTTTTACTACATTACAACAACAAGGCGATACATTTATCCAACGTTGTGAATCCTATTTTAGACCACAATACAACTGCAAAGAAAAATACTATCAAATAAGAGAAAATTTTAATACATCAGATGCTTCATCACAAAAAGCAGCTCTCTTTCTCTATTTAAACCGACATGGCTATAACGGGTTATGTCGCTACAACTCTAAAGGGCGTTATAACGTCCCTTTCGGACTTTATGTCAAACCCTATTTTCCTTACAAAGAAATGCAGCTTTTTCATCAAAAAAGTCAGCAAGCAGAATTTCTCCATAATGATTTCAGAAAAACGTTTGAGTATGCAGAACGAGGCGATGTGATTTATTGCGATCCTCCATATGTTTTACTTTCTGAGAAAGCGCAACATCTACCCTATACAAAAAAACTGTTTACAACCGAAGATCAAATTGAATTAGCCGAATTAGCTAAAGAAACTGCAGCAAGGGGTATCCCAGTTATTCTATCCAATCATGACACTGAATTCACCAGATACCACTATCGGAAAGCCGAAATTAAAAGTTTCGCAGTTTCACGCTTTATCAACTGTCAAGGCTCACTGCGACAACCTGTAAAAGAATTAATTGCGATATTTAATTAACGTACTATCAGGTAACGTAATCGTTCAAATCTCGTCTTTGCAAGCCTTGCGAAACAATCTAATACGATGTTTCGTTTGATATCTGTACTGGTTTGCTTCACTGCGTTCGCAAGAGCGGTAAGTTTTTCAGGTAGTTTAAAATAAATACCCCACGAACGTTTACCAGCATTAAACGAGGCCAAGTTCTTTCTCTTTCACATTTTGTTAGTGCCCACTCGCATGGGCTGATTTTAACTATATTTTCAGTTTAAATTTTAGGACTTTCATCTACAGTAGTGTTTTCTTTTGCTATTTGATTAATAGAAGAAAATAATCTATTTTTGAAATTAAATACATCTTCCACTATACCTATATATTCACTAATAGCTGTTATCTTAGTAATAACTTTGTATACTCCATCCTTAACCGGTGTAACAGCACAACCTTCATTTTTAAGCGATGAGATAAGATTCTTTAAATTATTTTGCAGATGTTTATGGCTTGGATTGTTCTTTGAGTCAACTGTTAATGTTTCTAATGTATCTATTAAACCTAGCGTGAAACATAGTTCAGAGATCAATTTAGCTTGAGTTACTGTAAATCCAAACTCTCTGCATGTCTGGTATTTTTGTTCTAATAATTTTGGTTCAGTTATTTTTAGTACTGTGGCTCTAAGAGATTTCTCTGGGTTTAAGTTAAATATTTTTGAGTGCATTACGAATTACCTGTGATTTTAAATCAAATAGCATATCATTTGATTTAAAAGAGA
>JACPOX010000203.1 GCA_016191305.1 Legionella longbeachae
ATCCTAAAGAATGGAGTCATGCTTTAAATACAAATTTGAATGCAGCACTTTTTTTTCCACAAATGATGTACAATCAATTAACTAATGGTCGTGTTTTAAATATTGGATCAGGAGCTGCCTATTTTGCCATTAAAGGTTGGGCTGCATATTGTGTCTCTAAAGCAGCTTTATCCATGTTGACTAAATGTTGGCAATTGGAATCTGAATCCGTTGCCTTTGCTAATGTCATGCCAGGAATCATCGATACTGATATGCAGGCTATTGCTAGAAGTGATCTTAATCCTGCTACAGAACAGATGAATTTTTATAAGCGGTTAAAAGAGCATCATCGTTTGGTTTCATCTGAAACTGTTGCAGAATTTTTAACTTGGCTCTTATTGGATATAGATAAAGAAACTTATGTCTCAAAAGAATGGGATATATACGATACAGATCATCATAAAGCATGGCTTAACCCCCCTTATCAAGTTCTTCATTGGGATTTTTAATGTTTGCTTGTGATAAATTATTGCTGAATGCTACAACCATAGATGCCCAGGGCAAGCAATTACAGCACCAGGCTATTGCCATTAATAATGGCTTAATCGTGTGGTGTGGTATTCAAGATGAATTGCCTTCACAATTTCACGAAGCCCAGAGCAAAGAAGATTGCCAGGGGCAACTGATCACTCCAGGACTAATCGATTGTCACACCCATTTGGTTTATGCAGGGCATCGATTTACAGAGTTCCAAATGAAATTAGATGGAGTCAGTTATGCTGAAATTGCTAAAGCTGGAGGAGGAATATTATCTACAGTACAACACACTCGAGCTGTTTCAGAGGATGAGTTACTGAAACAATCCTTACCAAGAATTCTTGCTTTACGCGATGAAGGGGTCACTACTGTTGAAATTAAATCAGGTTACGGTTTGGATTTGCCTAATGAATTGAAAATGCTGCGTATTGCCAAACGCCTAGGTGAATTAACAGGTCTGAGAGTCAAAAAAACCTTTCTTGGAGCTCATGCCATCGGTCCTGAATTTAACGGAAACAGTCAAGCCTATGTTGACTTTGTTTGTCAGGAAATGTTGCCTGCTTTGCATGATACGGGTTTGGCAGATGCTGTGGATGTATTTTGTGAATCCATCGCCTTTTCACTGAAGCAAACTGAACAAATTTTTACTGTCGCGCACAATTTGAATTTACCCATAAAATGTCATGCAGAGCAATTATCCAATCTTGGAGCAAGTAAGTTGGCTTCAGCATTTGGCGCTTTATCCTGTGATCATTTAGAATTTCTAGATGTCAAGGGAGCTTATGCAATGGCAGAGGCAAATTCCATAGCTGTCTTGCTCCCAGGTGCTTATTATTTTTTGCGTGAAAAGCATAAACCTCCTGTAGAACTCTTGCGCCAAGCTGGAGTACATATGGCTGTTGCTACTGACTGTAATCCAGGATCATCACCAACTACGTCTTTACGTTTGATGATGAGTATGGCCTGTCAGTTTTTTTTATTGTCTGTGCCTGAAGTTTTGGCAGCAGTAACCAGTCATGCAGCCAAAGCATTAGGAATACAAAATGAAGTGGGTATGATTGCTTCTGGCATGATTGCTGATTTGGTCTTGTGGTCTGTCTCTGATAGCGCTGCTCTTTGTTATTATTTTGCTTATCCTTTACCACATCGAACGATGATTGCTGGGGAATGGGTTGCTACTAAGGATACTAGTCTAGGAATAAAAATATGTTGAAACCATTAAAAATAGTTTTATATTCAAGTTTTATGTCTCAACTTCCGGCTTTACTACATCCCGAAGTAGTACATAACGTGTGGAGTTATTAATGGCCGATATCCCTTTTATAGCCTCAGATAAAAAAGTAGCTGAACTCACTTTTCGTGTCATTCTTCTTGCCATAATACTTACAGTATTGTTGGCAATGTCTAATGCATACCTTGCTTTGAAACTCGGGATTTTAACCTCAGCATCTATCCCCGCTGCAATTATTTCTATGGGTATTTTACGGTTTTTTAAAAATTCCACAATCCTGGAAAATAATGCAGTACAAACAGCAGCCTCTGCGGGCGAGGCCGTGGCAGGGGGGATTGTTTATACTATTCCAGCACTAATTATTATCGGTTATTGGAATCATTTTGATTATATGACCAATTTTTTTATTGCTGTATGTGGTGGAGTTCTAGGCGTATTGTTTTCCATACCTTTACGTCGCATTTTGGTCCATGATCAATCTTTAAAATTTCCAGAAGGGCGCGCGATTGCAGAAGTATTAAAATCATCGGTTGAAAAAACAGGGATTAAAGACATCCTGGTTGGTGGTGCAGTAGGTAGTCTCATCGAATTATTCCAAACTGGGTTCAAGCTTATTGCTAATAGTTGGGGATATTGGTTTGTTGTCAAACGTTCTCTATTTGGTTTAGGAGCCGGCTTTTCAGCAACTATGATCGGTGCCGGATATCTTGTTGGACACGATATGGCGATCAGTATTTTTTTAGGCGCGGTAATTTCATGGTTAATTGCATTGCCAGTAGTTAGTCAATTTTATCCTGAGTTTATAAATAATTATCCAGCAGAACAAGCTGCTTCCTTTTTATGGAATAGCGAAATGCGCTATTTAGGCATAGGTGCTATGTTGTTTGCGGGCATCTGGACTTTTTTAAAATTAATTAAACCATTATCCAAAAGCATCAAGACATCACTCAAATCCTTTATGGCTAAAAGTAATGTTAGTGCTCAATTACCTCGCGTCGATAGAGATATACCATTGCCTTATATATTGATAGGAACAGGTGCAATGGCTGCAATATTGTTCCTATTTTTTCAGCTTGAATTGCCATTAGCGCAAGTGGGTTTAGATAATGAATATTCGCCTACCTTAGTCTTTTTGGGGGTACTTTATGTTCTGTTTATTGGATTTATTTTTTCGGTAATAACTGCTTACTTTTCAGGTATGGTAGGAGTTACTGCAAGCCCTGGAAGTTCTGTTGTTATTTCAGGAATGCTTTTTGCAGCATGGTTATTATTGGTGGCCATTGATCATTTGTTGCCATTACCATTAAATACAGAACAAATTCAAGCCGCAGAAGCAATCACGATTATGATTGGGGCTGTAGTGACGGGTATCGCGGCAATTGCAAATGATAATACCCAAGATTTAAAAGTTGGGCAATTAGTTGGAGCAACTCCCTGGAAGCAACAATTGATGTTACTGCTTGGGGTAGTGATTTCTTCTTTGGTTATTCCTCCAGTAATGCAATTGTTGTTTGATGTGTATGGCATCGCCGGAGTAATGCCTCACCCTGGCATGGATATCAGTCAATCTTTGCCAGCCCCAACCGCGGCATTAATGGCGGCTATCACTGAAGCTGTTTTTCGAAATTCATTGCCTTGGGTTATGATGTTGATTGGTTCTGCTATTATCCTAATTATTATATACCTGAATCATTTATTGCAAATAAAACGCTATTTAAATTTATCTATTTTAGGGATAGCTATAGGAATGTACTTACCCCTTGCGTCTTCTTTTCCATTGTTTATTGGTGGAATGATTGCCTTATTTGTGGAAAAAAGGTTGAAACAAAAAAAGGTGATCAAAGAAGAAATATCACTTCGAAAGCAAAGAGGAACATTAATAGCATGTGGTTTGGTTGCCGGTTCAGCAATTATGGATGTATTACTTGCAATCCCTTTTTCTATTATGCACAGTCCTGATGCTTTGCAATTAGCGGGAGTAACTTGGAAAACAACAGGGGTTTATTTAGGTATCTTGTCTACTTTTGCCCTGGGATGGTGGATTAATCGCAGAGTTTGCTCTAAAAATTAATTGACTAGTCATAGTAATGGCCCTCTAAATTTCGATGAATCTAGAAGGGCCATTCTTCACTGCATAGTACTCTTGATCTTTCTTTATTTTTTCTGAAAAAAATAGTCCAAATTTGTCTTGCAATACGCTAGTGGAAATAGCAGACGAATACTTGTCTGTTTTGCGGACAGCGAGTAAATCGTCTATGACTAAAAAACTAAAAAGATACTTGTTTAGACGTTTAGGTAATTTTTGAAATATATAGCGCCGCCCACTTAGCTTTATACTTTGTTGCAAGTTCATTTAAGTTCGGTCATGTACTTATGTACACTCTCTCACTTAAATGAACTTGCGCCTCGTCTAAAACTAAGTGGGGGACGCTATATTATTTTCAGTCAGGCCCTTATTATTATTTTGTTCTTTCATGATCTGCCTTAAGTACTCTGATTACATAAAAGTGCATGATGATAATTCTGTGTCATTATTTTTGTGCTCGAATCCCGGCCAGATAATGCCGTTATGTTCACGATAGCTATAAATATTAATCAACTCAATATCAGTAAAACTGGCTATTAATAATTTCTTTGGTTTGATATGTGATTTTTCTGGAGAGGGAGAGATCTGGTTGAATATTTTCATTTTTTCTTCCATGAGTTTTTTGTTGCCTTGACGCTTTGCCTCGTGGTATTCATTGAGCGTTTGGTCTTGTTTGTTATGAAGATCTCGATCTCTAGAAAAATAATTCATTGGTATGAGAAGATCTTCATCCTTATTGATGGAAATTTTTGCAATGACTCTTTGTTCAACAGGACAAGACTCTCTATAAGTGTTATGTACAAATTGTGATGCTTCTTCATAAGTATGGAATAGATAAAAATATTCTGATCCAAAAACGGTTGAAATTTGCTTTTGTATTATTCTTTCTTTTATTTCATTTTGAGTTTTTTCAGATAATTTATATGGGCAGTATCCTTGAGTTTGAAAAAACAGGCTACTTACAGCATAGTACTCTTGGTCTTTTTTTGCTGCTTCTGATTTAAATAGACCATATTTTTCTTTCATAATTATACTCCTTTAATATTACAACGTTTCAATTCGGTTTTTATTTTGAAGTAACTTTTCTTTGGTGTGCTGAGCTAGAGCTAATTTTTCTTGCTCTTTAGCAATAATTTCTGCGGGTGCTTTATCAGTAAATTTAGGATTATTCAGTTTGCCTTCTGCAAGACTAATGTCTTTATCCAACTTAGCTAACTCTTTTGATAAACGCGCCAATTCTGATTCTTTGTCGATTAAACCTGCCATAGGTATGAATAATTCAACTTCACCTAGCACAGAAGTTGCTGAGACAGGTACTGCTTCATCCGTGTCCAGGTAATTAATAATGCTTAATTTACTCATAGTTTTTAAAGTGTGCTGATATTTTTCTACTCGCTCTTTAAGTATTGGAGTAATGTTTCGAATATAAAGAGGAATAAGTTTGGCTGGAGAAATGGACATTTCACTGCGTATAGTACGTATTGCCTGAATGGCAGACTTCAACCACTCCAATTCTTCTTCAATAGTGTCATTGATAAATTCATTATTTACTTGCGGATAGGTGCTGATCATAATGCTTGTACCATTCTCACTAGTTAATTTTGAGGTTCGTCGCCAAATTTCTTCTGTAATGAACGGCATTAATGGATGGAGCATTTTGAGGATCTGATCCAGTACATGGATTAGGGTTCTACGTGTTCCTCTTTTTAAAGCAGCGAGGGCATGTTCATCTTGCAATATAGGCTTGGATAATTCCAGGTACCAATCACAGTATTCATGCCAAACAAATTCATAAATTGTGTTGGATAACAAATCGAATCTGTAGGTTTCGAAATAATGATGAACTCTACTTATTGTGCGTTGCAAACGCGATAAAATCCATTGATCGGCAGGACTGTATTGAAATGCACCATCACCGAAGTCAATTTGCTCTTCATCTGTATTAAGTAATACATAACGCGCCGCATTCCAAAGTTTATTGCAAAAATTGCGATAACCTTCTACTCGACCTATATCAAAACGTACATTACGACCGGTTGAGGCAAGAGAACAATAAGTAAATCTTAAGGCATCTGTTCCATAGGCACTAATGCCCTCAGGGAACTCTTTGCGAGTGGCTTTAATAATTTTATCCCGCACTGATTGCAACATAAGGTTCGAAGTGCGTTTTGCTACCAAAGATTCAAGATCAATTCCATCAATAATGTCTAATGGATCAAGAACGTTCCCTTTAGATTTAGACATTTTATGTCCTTCACTATCGCGGATTAATCCAGTAATAAAAACTTCTTTAAAGGGAATTTTTCCAGTAAATTTTAAGCCCATCATAATCATGCGAGCAACCCAGAAAAAGATAATATCAAAACCGGTAACAAGTACAGAAGTAGGGTAGAATTGTTCCAGTTCAGGAGTTCGTTCAGGCCAGCCTAAAGTTGAAAAAGGCCAAAGAGCTGAAGAAAACCAGGTATCTAGAACATCTTCATCCTGTTTAAGGACAGTAGCTTCTTTAATTTTATATTTAAAACGTACATCATTTTCGCTATAGCCTACATATACATTACCATTGCTGTCATACCATGCAATAGCTGACGACTGATACACCAATCCTCAATATTGTCCATCCATTGAAAATAAGTTTTGCTCCAGCTCTCAGGGATAAAACGAATTTCACCATTTTTAACTGCGTTGATTGCTGGTTCTGCCAAAGGTTGAGTTTTGACATACCATTGATCGGTTAATAATGGTTCAATAATGACATGCGATTTTTCGCCTCGTGGAACTTTTAATTTATGAGGTTCGGTTTTAACCAGTAAGCCGGCTGTATCGAGATCTTTGATGATTTGTTCTCTAGCTACAAATCGATCCATGCCTTGATATTTTAATGGAGCATTTTTATTGATAGATGCTTTTTTTGTTAATATATTGATAATAGGTAATTCATGGCGTTTACCTATTTCGTGATCATTAAAATCATGCGCAGGTGTAATTTTTACGCAACCGCTGGCAAAATCTTTATCAACATATTCATCGGCAATAATAGGAATGGTTCTATCACAAAGAGGTAGTTGAAGCTGTTGTCCAATAAGATGTTTGAAACGTACATCCTCTGGATGTACGGCAACAGCTACGTCTCCTAATAAAGTTTCAGGACGAGTGGTTGCAACAACAAGGGATTCACCTGAATTAGCAACAGGATAACGAATGTGCCAGAGAAAACCATCTTCTTCTTCAGAAAGTACTTCAAGATCAGATACCGCTGTGCCTAATTTAGGATCCCAATTGACTAGACGTGTACCACGATAAATAAGTCCTTCATCATAGAGTTGGACAAATACTTTTTGTACAGCAGCAGATAATCCTTCATCCATAGTAAATCGCTCGCGGCTCCAGTCTACTGATGTACCTAAGCGCCTCATTTGCTGCGTTATCGTATTACCTGATTCATTTTTCCAATGCCAAACACGTTCCAAAAATTCTTCACGCGTAAGTTCTTTTCTAGATACTCCTGAGGCTTCAAGTTGCCGCTCTACGACTAGTTGGGTTGAAATACCCGCATGGTCAGTTCCCGGCTGCCAGAGGGTTCTATCCCCTGACATGCGGTGATAACGCGTTAGAGCGTCCATTATGGTATGCTGAAAACCATGTCCCATATGTAAGCTACCAGTGACATTGGGAGGGGGGAGCATAATACAAAATCTTTTTCCGTCACCTTGAGGTTGGAAGTAATGATGATTTTCCCAATCCTTATAACGAGCACTTTCAATTGCTTCAGGGGAGTAGACTTTATCCATGATTAAACCTGTACTAATAAACGTAAAAGCGGGCATGTTATCACAGTTTCGAACATAAGTTGAGGCAATAATTTAAGAGCATTGCGTCATTAATCAGTCAATAAAATTCACATTTTAATTAAACAGTATATGAAAGACTTAATAGTAATCCATTCTGCATTGGGATATTAGAGATATGTCCAGTGAAAGAATCTTTTATCAGAAAGTGGAGGAACCGACACCGGAGTCATTTTATTTAAAAGTAACGCCTCAAAAATAAATTTTTCATGCGACGGTTCTGTTGGGAGCAGTCCGGACTAAGCTAACTGCCCCAGTTTCTTAATGAGGTAACTTTACATCAGGAATTTTTGCTTCGTCGAATTGAGGTTCTTCAGTTCTCTTACGATGATCTTCTGCAATATAAGTATACATTGTAGGTACTACAAACAGAGTAAAGCAGGTTCCAATTAATAAACCCGTTGCAATAACAAGTCCAATGTCAAACCTGCTTACTGCTCCTGCACCACTAGCGATTAATAGAGGCAACACACCAAACACCATTGCGGCAGTAGTCATAAGGATTGGTCTTAATCTAATGCCAGCTGCTTCTTCTACTGCAGCTCGTTTATCAAGATTTTTTTCGCGTTGCAAATGGTTAGCAAAGTCAACAATCAAAATTCCATGTTTGGAGATTAGACCAATAAGGGTAATCAAACCGACCTGGGTGTAAATATTAATACTTGCAAGGCCTAAATTTAAGGGGATTAGAGCACCACAAATCGACATGGGTACACTGATTAAGACGATTAATGGATCGCGAAAGCTTTCGTATTGAGCAGAGAGTACCAGAAAGATAATAATGATTGCAAAGATAAATGCAAATACCAAGGCACTGCCTTCTTGAATAAATTGTCTTGATTCACCAGCATAATCGTAGGAAAAACCTTTAGGCAATATGTTGTTTGCTTCATTTTGTAAGAATTGCAATCCTTCACCTAAGGTTTTACCAGGCATCATCACTGCTTGAATGGTAGCTGAATTGAGTTGTTGGAAATGTGTTGCAGCATTAGGTTCTGTTTTTTCCACAGCGTTAACAACAGTTGAAAGAGGAACCATAGTACCATTCATGGTTTTAATGTAAATTTGTCCTAACTGTTCCGGATTCATACGGTATGCGCGATTGAGCTGGGGGATGACCTGATAACTACGTCCTTCCAGATTAAAGTAATTGACGTAATTACCTGATAGAGCACTCGTCAAACTACTTCCTATTGCTTGCATGTCTAGTCCCATTTCTGCTGCTTTGGAACGATTAATATCCAATATAATTTGTGGTTGGTTGAATTTCAGCGAATTATCAACGTAAATAAATAAACCACTT
>JACPOX010000174.1 GCA_016191305.1 Legionella longbeachae
AAGTCTCAAGACCCAGGGCATTCAAAATAGTAGGATTCTGGATATTCGCACTTATGTTGACTGATTCCAGAAAAGTTCTGATTCCAGGATCAAGCCCGATAGTAATTTGTGGACCAGCAGGAGCTGCTAGTAATAAATCGCGTAAATTTCTGGAAAATACCTTAATTGCCTCTTCATCTGCAATTTCACGCAAACGCGTCAGTAATTCAAGTTCAAGTTTCGCGAATAATTTTATTTTCCAGGTCAAACGTACTGTTTCAAGCAACCAACTATCTGCTTTTCTTTGTTGATCAACAATATGAAAATGAGCAGATAGCTTATTTTCTCCATAAGATAAGTCATGTTCTGCCAAAATGAGACTTACTTGCAACACACTTTCTCTACGACCACGGAATAAGGCTAACGCTCGATGAGATGGAATTTTTTTAATTGCTTCAGCATAATTAAAATAATCTGAAAACTTATTCACTGTTTCTTTTTTCTTAGAGCTACCTACTGATTTGACTATAGCGTTCTGCCATAGATATTCTCGTAATTCATTAATCAAATCAGCATTTTCAGCAAAATGTTCCATTAATATATGTCGGGCACCTTCTAATGCAGCCTTTGCATCTTCAACTCCCGCTTCAGGATTAATAAATTGTGCGGCTTGCTCTTCAGGATCCAAATCAGGATTGTTCCATAATGCTTGAGCTAAAGGATCCAAGCCTGCCTCTACTGCAATTTGTGCCTTTGTACGACGCTTAGGTCTGAAGGGTAAATATAAATCTTCAAGACGTGTTTTAGTATCTGCCGCCAAAATACTCTTTTCCAATTCAGGAGTTAATTTTTCCTGTTCACGAATGGATTGTAAAACTACTGCTCGACGTTCATTCAACTCACGCAAATACAATACGCGCTCATCAATAAAACGTAATTGCACATCATCTAATCCTTCGGTAGCTTCCTTGCGATATCGAGCAATGAATGGAACTGTTGCTCCCTCATTCAGTAGACGAATGGCCGCTTCTACCTGCGCTGATTTAACTTTAAGCTCTTGCGCAATAATCGCGGCTAATCCCAACATCTCTTGAGTCATTTACTTCCCCGTAAAACATAATATTTAACAATTGATTGTCTCACCCTAAGCCTCAATGTAATAGTGAGAAAAAAGAATCAGGGTAAGAATGAATATTTAAAAAAACCGCCACATTATTACTCAACAGTCACTGACTTGGCAAGATTACGTGGTTGATCAACATCTGTGCCTTTCACAACAGCAACATGATAAGCCAATAGCTGCAAAGGAATTGTATAAATGATAGGAGCAACCCAAGAACCACAGTAGGGAACTTTAATTAAACGCGCTCCATTTGCTTGCCAACTTTGTGTATCAGCTACAAAGACAAATAGCTGGCCACCTCGTGCGCTGACTTCATGTAAATTGGATTTTAATTTATCCAAAAGCTCATCATTAGGTGCAATAGCAACAACTGGCATGTTTTCATCAACCAAGGCCAGAGGACCGTGCTTTAATTCACCAGAAGGATAACCTTCAGCATGAATATAAGAAATTTCTTTAAGTTTCAAGGCTCCTTCCAAAGCTACTGGGTATTCCACACCTCGGCCTAAAAATAAAGCATGTGCTTTATTGACAAATAAGGAAGCCAAGGCTTCAATTTCATCACTCATCTTTAGTACACGTTCACAATATACTGGCAATTCTTGTAACTGTTTAATAACTTCTTTTGCTCGGTCATCATGACAAAGCGCTGCAGCGAGCATCAAAAATGCAGCTAACTGTGTAGTAAATGCCTTAGTAGAGGCGACACCTATTTCAACGCCTGCGCGTGTTAGAAAAACACAATCTGCTTCTCTGACTAAAGTACTTGTGGCCACATTACAAATAGCCAAACTCGCCAAGTAATTCATCTTTTTAGCCATTTGCAAAGCAGCAAGAGTATCTGCCGTTTCTCCTGATTGAGAAATAGTAATAAACAACGTATCTTTGGGTACTACAACATCCCGATAACGATATTCACTTGCGATTTCAACCTGAGTAGGTAAACCCGCCAGAGATTCCAACCAATATTTTGCAACCATCCCTGCATGATAGCTAGTACCACAAGCAACAATATGGATTTGTTTTACTAAGGGGAATACATGCGAGGCTCGCTCACCAAAGCTGGATTTAAGTACCTCCAGACTATTTACACGACCCTCTATGGTATCGGCCAATACTTTCGATTGTTCGAAGATTTCTTTGAGCATAAAATGTCGATAAGGACCTTTGCTTACTGTTTCGGAATCACTAGTTAGAAGATGTAGAGGGCGCTCCACCAACTCTTTGGATGAATTATAAATAAGCACACGTTTTGCAGTGATCAAAGTACTGTCACCTTCTTCAAGGTAAATCACTGATTGAGCAAAAGATTTTAACGCTAAGCCATCAGAAGCAATAAAGTTTTCACCGATACCTAAACCCACTACTAAAGGACTGCCTTTACGGACAGCAACAAGCTCCATAGGTCTTTGTTGATGGATTACACCCAAAGCAAATGCACCCTGCATTTCTGCTGCTGCGGTTTGTACCGCCTCTAACAAGTTTTCGCTTTGAAGAAAATAGTAATGAATTAAATGAGCAGCAACTTCAGTATCTGTTTCAGAAGTAAATAGGTAACCCTTCGTAATTAACTCCTGACGTAATGCATCATGATTTTCAATAATACCATTATGTACTAATGCGATTTGTCCCTTTGATAAATGAGGATGTGCATTTTGTTCGGAAGGTTTTCCATGTGTAGCCCATCGAGTATGGGCAATTCCAGTATTACCGACAACGGCAGTTTCTTGCATGGCATCGGCCAAATTCTGCACTTTCCCCTGCATGCGCACTCGTTTTAGATGATGGTTGTGATCAATTACAGCGATGCCTGCAGAATCATAACCTCTGTATTCAAGACGATGTAATCCTTCCAGTAAAATTTTACTGATATCTCTCTCAGATACAGCTCCAATAATCCCACACATAATTGGCTCCTCATTCCAACAACTAATATGAACGACAATTAACCTAAATTCGGCAGTTGACTCTAATTTTAAAAACGGAATTATGCCATAAACACTCACAAATCACTAATCTATGCGATCAAAATAGAAACAGAGAGATTTATCCTAAAAAATAGCGCGTTCAGCCCCATGCACACTGCCATTTAATTATAGGTTGGGCCTCTTCTGGCCCAACAAAGGACTACATGTTAGGATGGTGTTCATGTTGGGCCAGGGTCCAACCTACATTTTAAAGCCTCATACACCTGGGTTAAGATTTTTCCCTTACCCAGGCTACAAGAATTTTTTAGTTAATAGGATTTTTACAATCAACTTCATATCCATGCTGTTTCATTGCATTACAGACCTCAAAAGCAAGAAAACTATGAGCACGAGTGCTGGGATGAATTTCATCCCAGAATAAATAACTATCAGGATTATCACAAACTTGATAATTATTTTCTCCTTCTGCAAAGCTCTTATCTCTATACTGGAGCACTTGTGCATAACGTAATACATAGTTATGTGCAAAAGGTGAAGAGCGAAACGCATTATACATAGGAAGCTTCACATCGATGCAGGCTTCCGTAGTATTAGTAAATCCATACTGCTCCGGATTATTTAAAGCCTGCGCCAGATACGCGCCCATATCAACATACAGGAAATTAGCATCAGGATAGACTTCTGCCCATTCTTGCATGCGATTTTGAAGTCGCTCGTTATGCATATCTACAGCATTATTCAAAACTTCTCTATCAGTAGTTTGCACCAGACGCGGGGTATCGCCCAAATGGGGCAATCCCATAACTACAAAGTGACGAGCACCTGCTTTCATTAATTTCATCACAGAAGCACTTGTGCCAGCTAAGACATTGTCCACATAAGAACTCATTACATCAGGGTTATAATTATCTTCGAAAAACAAAACATTGATATAATCATTGCTTCCGGAAAAAATAAAAAAGACTGTGTCATTATGGAGGGTTGCGTGTTCTAATAAATAAGCTTGAACAGTTAAACCAAGACTGGGAGGAACCAATTTTCCAACAATCAGGTTTTTGATTGTTCCTATTGGATGACGAATTAAGTTCCATACGGTTAGCTGATAATCATAAGTTGCTGTCCAACTGCCACCAAAGGCGCGATTCAGATAAATCTTCCCATCTTCAGCAGGAATTGAAAGCATCTGCGCTAAATATTCATTCCATACCTGCCCATTGGAAAATCGTGAATTCCAATAAGGTTTACCTGGCAATAACGGAACTAATCTAATTTTACTGACCAAACTAGCAAGGCATGGACCTAGCTGGTTATCAAAAAAATCGGTAACTACAGCAATGCCTGAATCCAAAACGAATTGTGGTACATAGTAATCTTCTGCAAATTCAACCATTTTGTTGACTACAAATATTTTAAATGGCGCGACTAGAAAAGCAGCATCATCTTCCTGACGTAAACTTTTAAGCAAGTGGGTTGTATTTCCGGCATCGGATAAACTATCACCAAAGACAACCATGGATTTTACAGGGGTTGCTGCAAAACTAAAACATGGGATAAAAAAACAAAGAGCCCAAAACTTGCGAAACTTCCGAATGTAATGCGCCATATTATCTCCTTATAAAGCTATCGGGGCTGAAAAACACAAATAGGTTAAGTATATAACAGTATGATCTCTAGCGAGTTCTTGTCAACGAGTTTTCCTAAATTCAGGATTAATTGCCGCATCAGCCTTAAATTTTAGGGTGCACCTAATTCACGCCTATTGATTAAATTCTGAGTAAGTGGTAATTTTTGTCGAATATTTTTGTTTATAGTCTTAGGTAGTCCAATGAAAGAAATAATCATTGCTGCATTTTATCAATTTGTTTCACTTGAGGATTTTGAAACAATGCGCGAGCCCATGCTGGCCAAAATGCATGAATTCAACATCAAAGGTACCATTTTACTAGCCTCTGAGGGAATCAATGGAAGTTTTGCCGGCACGCGTTCCCAAATGGATCTTTTCTATCAATTCATTCGTCAGGATGCTCGTTTAGCTAACC
>JACPOX010000175.1:0-2820 GCA_016191305.1 Legionella longbeachae
CTAGAGGAGTTAATTTTTTAATATCCTCGGTAGATAAATAAGGGGGATTTCCAAAAATAATATCGAAATTTAATCCATTCAAATTGAGCGGATTAATAGAATAAATATCTTTTTCAGAACATTGCTTGTAGTCAATTAATGAATTGCCATAAAAAATATTTTTATCAAGAATTGGTAGAACTGGTGATGTAATCGTTGAATTACTCTCTCCCTCAAGAAGCTTCAATAACAATCCAAATTGACATGCCTTAACAGCATTAAAATCCTTATCTACACCAAAAATACAAGATATTAGCAATTCTTTTTTTATTTCATAATTTAATTTATAGGCATTCAGTGATATTTGTTGAAGTTTAGTTTTATCATTCTCCAGGTAATAATCAACTAAAATATCCTGTAAATATTGAAAGGCTTCTAGCAAGAAAGCACCCGATCCACAAGCAATATCTGCGAAACGAGAGCTCAAAATTTCTTTATCTGTTTTTCCACAGCAATATTGAACGAGGGTTTTCCTTAAGATATCTCCGATTATAAAAGTTGGGGTTGTAACGATATCTCTGTCTAAATTATCTTCTTTAGGTCTTAGTGCCGCTCGGCCGTTATTGATGGATATCTTTTCACTCAAAAATATCTCATAAATGTTACCTAATATGTCTGACGAAAATACTGCAAATGAATATGGGCTTTTTGGATAATATAATTCATCAATGATATTCCATATATATGATTCAGGATCATCTAAAAAATTGTCTATAAATTCCAAGTCAAATAGCCCGGAATTATATTTTCTATCAGCATCTTTTAATATTTTTACAAGAGAAGCTGTATCTCTTTTTTGGGAGGAGCTAAGAAGTGTTTGATATGTCTCAAGGTTCCTATCTTCACATACTCGCAGAAAAAAAAGACTATTTATATAAGATTGAGTTAAGTCGTTGAGTTTAGATTCATCAATATGGCTATCAGATAGCAATAACTGCTCAGATAGATTTAATCTCCATTTATTAATTTGTTGTAAAAATAAATCGTCTACACTGAATCTTTGTATTTTTTCTTCAATTTGCAACCACACTTCATCAAAAGATCCAGAATAAACACTCTCTCTTCCAAGCAATCTATTAATTTCATCAAATTTTTCTTCAAATTCCTTGAAATGATATAAACATAATCTATAATCGGACGCCTTATCTTGGTCAGTAACAACTCCTGAAGTGTCATATATAGCCCGATATTCAAAATTAGATAAAACAGATATTTTTAATCTAGCAGTAAAACCGTAACGTCTTATTTGTTTTGCTGGCTCTAGGTCAACTAGAATATCTATGCTAGGTTTTTTTGCTTCTAAAAAGAACTTCCTTTCTGAAAATAATCGGAATGTATAATCAGGCTTATTTATGTTTGCATTTTTGGAGTGTTTTAATCCCTCCTCAACTAAAACCTCTCTTTCATTAGTAGATTTATTTTGTTGATTAGTAATGTCCCAACCAAACAATTTAAATAACGGATCTAAAAAATCTACACGAAGTTGGGTCTCATTATAACTTGATGAGCGGTAATAACCTTGATTAGACTCATATTTTCTAATTAACTCGCTTAATTGGGACATGCTCTTCACTATCAATTAGTCATTATTAAAAATAAAATCCCATGTAATTGTTGATATACTGCTTTCATTAATTAATCAGGTATATAGTAAAACATAATTTCGTCGTGCTTGTTAGTCTTAACACAGGAGTCCTCAGTAATATTAGAAATTATACTTGTTGACACCTACTAGGTATTTGGGCTCATGTGATTAATCGATGTGTAAATTTTTTATAGCTGGGAAAAGTTCACCAACCTCGACTTTTAGACTCTTTGCTATACGGATAAGATTTAGTGCGGCTATGTTCCTCTCACCACGCTCAACACTCCCCATATAAGTTCTATCCAAACCTACTTCAGCAGCAAAAGCCTCTTGAGAAAACCCTTGAGCCTTACGAAGCTCTCGTATTCTGTTGCCTAGTTTGATCAATGATGGATGTTTATTCATCCAATTAGGATATAAGTGGTATACTCATCGAACCACGGACTATGAGTATCATAGTTCTTTATTATTTTTAGAGATCATGTATGAGCGTTATTTATACAGATAATGGGCTTTATCAATTAGCTCCTTATTCAAATGAAGCTGAGCTCGAAGAAGGAATCCAAAAAGTTAAACTCGAGCTTTTTGGAGCTAATCGCATCTATCTCGATGTGAAGAAAAAAATTGGTAAAAGGGGATTTCATGAGAATATCCCTGACGGTTATTTGATAGATTTAAGTGGCGAAACACCACGATTATATTTTGTTGAAAATGAATTAGTTAGCCATGATGCCGTTAGGCATATTGCCATGCAAATTCTAGGATTTTTTATTTCATTCGATTGTGAGCCAAGAAAAGTAAGAGACATTTTGCTTGAAGAATTACATTATCACGATGAAATAAAAAATATTTGTGATAACTATATCTCTGCCCATGGCTATAGAAATTTTGATCATTTTCTTGATAGATTGATAGATAACCCTTTTTCAGTCCTTGTAATCATAGATGATGAGCATAATAAATTAGAAAATGCTGTAATTCCTAAACTTAAATTCAATGTTGATGTTATTCATCTATCTCGCTATAAAAATTCTAGTAACAATTATTTTTATAGTTTCACGCCATTTCTACAGGATATTATTGAAGATTATAATGGTGTGACTCAAGTGACTAATATTAACCCAAATGAGGTAGATACCATTATTGTTCCAGCTAGGGATAACGGTTTTATAGAAGTTTTTTTAAATCAAAATCAA
>JACPOX010000175.1:2926-9239 GCA_016191305.1 Legionella longbeachae
AAATCAATGGCGCGAAGTCAGGATTGAAAGCTCTATGCGAGAAAAAATTAAATATATTGCTTGTTATCGTGTGTCACCTATTTCAGCTATTACTCATTTAGCAAAGGTAAAATGTATTGAACCTTGGGGTGATAATGGAAAATGTGTAATAAATTTTGAGGGTAAAGCTGAAGAAATTAAGGCCATTGAACTAAATAAAAATGGTAAAGTGAAGGCTCCTCAAAGTCATAGATATGCGCTTAGAGATCGCTTATTGAGTGCAACAACTTTAGATGAAATTTGGTCCTTCTAAATCACTAAATTATAATTAGCTAAATTGAATTCTTAGTTGATGATCCTCTATTAAACTAATAATCTTTTTGCCTTCATCTGGGATGATATTACCTGCAAGAACCTCATTTAATATAAGAGAGATAACTTCATTATGAGAGCCTACGCCCTGTTGATTGATTATTGTTTGGTCAAGTTCAATCCCTTTCTGTTTGGCTTTTGGCAATAATCGCTCAATACAAAGCCGGAGAGCAATTGAATCACCGTCTAAAGCTAATTCAACAACTTTATTAATCAGTTGCTCCGCATGGGATTCAAGCAAATTACTGTAGTGCGTTTGTTTATTTACAGCTCCTTTCGGCCGACCAGAAGGATTGCCGCTTGTACCTAGTTGAAATTTCATGAGCGCCTCCTGTTAATTACCTGTATTTTACAGAGCGTAAATTTTATTTATCAGTATATAAGTTCACTATGTTCACCTTGTTATTAAGCTTAAAAATGAAGTTTCGTGGTGAACATGGTGAACTTATTTCCTTAGTTGTTAATTTCTTTTTCCAATTTTGTTATTTTTAAATGATACCCATCATTACGTGACTTATCTTCAAAATAAAATTCAACTCCCGCTAATTTAAATGCTGAAACTAATCTTTTTAATGCATTTGAAAGAGATTTGGGGGACCTCGGCCAACCTATATGATTTGGGCGATGCCAGTATAGTTTATCCATCAAATCAAGATATGTTCCCTCGAACTGTTGTTCTTCTTTAAGCAAACTCATTACTGCAACTGCCACAGTAGAATTATCTAACGTATCTATCATATTTCGTTGATAGTTGTTCCTATATATATTTTCAAAACTCCTATCTGGTAAATGGAGTACCTTAGCTAACGCCTCCCCCACTATAGCAAAACTTGCCATTCTTGGTTTTTCGACAAGTTTTATAGTTGGCATAGCCCTTAAAACACTGACTAAAAGATTTAGTAATCCAGTAAAGATATATGGAAGATCATGATTGAATCCACTCTCTAATATATTTTCAGATTTTCTATTTTTAGGAGTTATAACTGGTAGACGAATACTAACTGTCCGATCAAGCAAATCTTGCCTAGTAATAAAATCACAAATACCATTCATGATGATAGGCCTTTTTACATCAGCCACACGTTCTGTACTATCGGTATAAAAGCCTCTTGTCGCATAGCCACCTCCTGTAGCTAAACAACACAAATCATCTTGATTGTCATCAGTCAAACTGCTGACATTATTGTATGAAACGAGATAGTTATTCTGTGCAGCAGTATAAATATCATCAGATTTTTTAGGGGGGCTTCGTAAGTTAGAAGTACTTGGATCAATAAGTTCTCTTAATCGCTCTTGAGTTGTACTTTTTCCAGACCCCTCCAAGCCAGTAAGCAGTAAAATAGGGTAAGGTGTATTAACCATAAATGCATCTAACAGCCATGCAGTTATTAGTAATTCTGCATCTTTTGATACATTAATATGCTTCCATAACAAATCAAAATTACCTTGCCTATTTACTGGATTTGGTAGTGCGCGCATATTGGTTAATCCAGTGAACTTAATTGGCGATGAATCTAATATCCGCCATCCATCAGTTGAGACTTCAATAACTTGCCAATCGGTATTAGCAAGATTGATATATATTTTATTTTCGTAATATCCCACTCTTGAAAATACTTTATGACAAGTTCCTTCATAAATAGCTTTACCATTTAGGACTGCGAGAGCATCATTTAGCGCAGGTGCATTGATAGCCTTGCCATGCGTTGACCAAAACTTATAAAATAACCATTCTCGAAATTTTTTACATTCCAATGGCCATGTCTCAAAATGCTCGCCGCTTTTAAAGGTGACAAAGGGGTTCTTTTGCTCATCATGGAAAAAGTCCTCATCGTTAACTAATTCAAGCAACAACTCAGCTTTATTTGGTTGTTTTTCCTGCTTGATATCCTCCGGAGATTGGTTTTCTATGTTAAAATTGTTGTTGTTTTTTGCTTTAGCCGTTGGAGTTTTTGCGGACTTTCTGGCGGCTTTACTTATTACTTCCATTACTTGTTCCCTCCTTGAATGCGACTTTCTTTGATCCTTTCTTCAATCCACTGATCAATTTCGCTTTCTAACCATCCTACAGAGCGTTTACCCAGTTTGATGCTGGTAGGGAAAGTATTATTTGCCATCATCCAATATATCGATGAGCAAGGCTTACCAGTTTTAAGCTGAACATCGGGAAGTCTTAAAACCCTAGGGGATTTTGTTTGTTGTTTTTTTTGTTGGTCCATTTACGTCTCCTTAATTCTGTTTAGTTTTTCATGGAACAACACCATTTAAAAACAACTAAATTTGTTTGTAACGACGCAAAGGGTATACATACTTCTTTTAAAATTGAGTGTTGATCAATCATTAATTCATTGAAAAATAATAATTTATTGGGTGCTGATCAATGCCTTATTATTTTTCAATATAATTGATCACTTATCTATTTTCTTTTTCCCACCTGATTTGAGTCCATTAGGACGAACAATAGCATCAATAGCGATTGCCATCCTTTTTGAAATTTTCAGCGCTTTAAACTCTACCAATATCCATGCAATTATTTCGGCTCCTTTGGGTGGAGCGTAAGGATCATAATTTAGCCAAAATTTTTGAATGACTTTATTTTGAATTTCTAGCAACTTGGTAGAGTATCTGTGGACATTATTTGAATTCGAAGAAAGACCTAATAGTTGATTTGCTCGCTCTTCTTCAACCCAAACAGAGTTCAAATTAAATTTTTCTTTTAATATTATGTCCTCTGGATCAAGATTGTGCCCGCTATGAAAATCCAAGAATATTGGTTCTGGATGTCTTCTTCCTATTCTTTCAGCACATCCAGATTGAATTACAAAGGGTGTTCCATTTCTATGCATCACATAAAATAGTAAATTGTCTTTAACTGTATGCTTAACTAATTGCTTTTGCTCATCCTCGCCATACTCCATTATCTGCGTTAGCTTATTTTTATCAATATTTACAAGTTCCATTGGTAAAATCATTTTTGATTATCCTGTTTTAAATTGAATAATTTCTCCAGTACCTAGTGCTAATTTCTCTAAATAATCACCCCAATGCTGCATCATCTGACGCCTCTCTGGTAAATATTCAGCATAGTTATAAGCGGCACGAACGTTATCTCTTTCTGCATGGGCTAGTTGGCGCTCAATTGCATCACGATTCCAGCCCTGTTCATTGAGGAGGGTTGATGCCATGCTTCGAAATCCATGACCAGTCATTTCATCAGAGGTGTAACCTAAACGGCGTAATGCACCTAATACTGTATTTTCTGACATAGGGCGCTTTGAAGAACGAATGCTAGGAAAAAGATATTTTCCCTCACCCGTGTACGGCTGCAACTCTTGTAAAATACGAATCGCCTGAGTACATAAAGGCACAATATGAGTTTGACGCATTTTCATTTTTTCAGGCGGAATACGCCACTCAGCCTTATCTAAATCAAACTCACTCCATTCTGCTTGACGTAGTTCACCAGGCCGGACAAAAAATAATGGGGCTAACTGTAAAGCGTATTTAGTAACAAAAAAGCCTTCATAAGCATTGATTGCACGCAACAATTTGCCAATTTGATTGGGATCAGTAATGCTTGCATGATGATTTTTCTTTGTTGGAGCTAATGCTCCTTTTAAATCAGCAGAAATATCGCGTTCAGCACGTCCTGTTACAATTGCATACCTAAATACTTGACCACAAACTTGTAAAATACGATGTGCCGTTTCCACAGCACCTCTTGATTCAACACGTCGCAATACGGAAAGTAAATCGGGTGCTGTGATTTCTTTTATTGGCCGTTTACCAAGCCAAGGAAAAACATTTTGCTCTAATCGAATTAAAATTCTTTTCCCATGGTCTAAAGTCCATTTTGGGGTAAATTTTACATGCCATTCTCGTGCAATTGCCTCAAGGCTATTTTGCGCAGCCTCTTTACTTGCTCGTTTGATAGATTGCTTTAAAGCTCCTGGATCAACCCCATTAGCTAGATGTTTTCGAGCCTCTTCTCTTTTATCTCTGGCTTTCGCTAAGCTTACTTCCGGAAATGCCCCTAAAGATAATTTCTTTTCAATGCCATTAAAGCGATATTTAAGCTTCCATAATTTCGAACCATTTGGGTTAACTAAAAGAAATAGGCCTCGATCATCACCTAATTTATAGGGTTTCGCCCTTGGTTTTGCATCCTTAATGTTTTTTACTACTAACGCCATGGGGGCCTCACATTTATTATAGGGCAAGAAGGCCCTTAATTGGCCCCCTGTTAGAGCTGGAATATGGGGGCTTTCTTTAGAATTTATTGGAAGAGAGAGTAAATAAAAAAAGCCTTATAATCAAGGCCTATTGGATGTTTTTGGAAGATTTTAGAAGTTTATATGGTGGAGGCGGCGGGAATCGAACCCGCGTCCGCAGATCCTCTGCCTTCAGCTCTACATGCGTAGCCTTGTCTTTTGATTTAACTGTGAACTCTCCGACGGGCAGGATGGTACACAGCGATTCCCTAAGTTTCGCATCTTAACCCGGGAGAGATTAGGACACTAGCTTATCTTCTATGACCGTTGATTCGATACCGATAAGCAAGCTCGGTCAACGGGGTACTGGGTTTTTGGCCAGTACACGGTGTGGTTAACTAAAAATGATTAAGCTGCAATAGCTTCATCAAGGTTAGCTTCACCAACGAAGTTTTCATCGTTTGCATTTATATTTATTTGAGTCTGATTTACGAGAGTTCTCATTCTCGGCATGCACCTCTGGTTTTGCAACCCACGTCGAAGCCAGGTCGCCCCCAATACTGTACACTTTAATTATAACATAAAATGATAGGCAATGAGCAGCATCCTTGCGAAAATTTACTGATTTATTTGAGCGCTTATAACCTGGGTTATGCCAACATCACCCAGGTTATAACTAAACGTTATCCCTGAATACCATTATGTCGTAATAAAGCATCAACTGTTGCGGGACGGCCTCTAAATTCCTTATACGCCTCTGCTGCCTTCTTCGAACCGCCAACTTCTAAAATATGGTGCAGAAAATCATGTCCTGTTTTAGAATTTAAAACACCTTCTTCTTCAAATCTGGAAAAAGCGTCGCTAGATAATACTTCGGCCCAACTATAACTGTAATAACCTGCTGCATAGCCTCCACCAAATATATGACTAAAACTCTGTGGGAATCGATTATAAGGAACAATAGGCACGATGCATGTTTTAGAACGTACATCAGCTAGAATATCATTGACCAATGAATCATGATTTGCGTCATATTCCTGATGAATACGAAAATCAAATAAAGAAAATTCCATCTGTCTTAACATAGCCATTGCAGATTGAAAATTTTTCGCAGCAATCAAACGCTCAAAAAGTGAGTCTGGAAGCGGCTCGCCACTATCCACATGGGAGGTCAAAACGGCTAAACCGCTTTGTTCCCAACACCAATTTTCAAAAAATTGACTAGGTAACTCCACAGCATCCCATTCTACTCCATTAATACCTGATGCCCCGAGATAATCAACCTGCGTTAGAATATGGTGCAAACAATGACCAAATTCATGAAATAAAGTCACCACTTCTTCGGGAGATAGTTTGGCAGGCATATTGGCGGCTGCTTTGGCAAAATTACACGTTAGCGTCGCTATGGGTAGTTGAATTGTGTCATCATCCAGTCTTCTGCGGCTTTGTAGCGAATCCATCCATGCACCACTGTGTTTATTCGATCGAGCAAATAAATCGGTATAGACATAACCACGAACATTATTATGCGCATCAATAACACAATAACATTGTACGTCTTTATGCCAAATATCAACCCCCTTTATTTCCTCAATCTTCATTCCATAAAGTTTTTCAACTAGATTAAATAGCCCCTGCATTACCTTAGGTTGTGGAAAATAGGGGCGTAAATCTTCTTGTGACAGAGAATATAAGTCTTGTCTTCTTTTTTCAGACAAATAGCTTATATCCCAGGGTTTCACTGATTTTAG
>JACPOX010000120.1:0-4255 GCA_016191305.1 Legionella longbeachae
CCTTTTTCAAACCAGCGTTGCATTATTAACACTACCACACATGGTGGAATTAAAGCGATCAATGCAACAGTCATAATATAATGCCATTGGGGAATTTGATCAGCCACCCCGGCAAGATAACGAATCCCCATAACAACTGTAGCCATCTTTGATTCGGTAGTAATTACTAATGGCCAAAGATATTGATTCCAACCATATACAAATAAAATAACAAATAAAGATGCAATTTGAGTTTTAGACAAAGGAATAACAATATCAAAAAAGAAACGTATAGCACCTGCTCCATCGAGTTTGGCAGCATCAACTAATTCAGCGGGTATGGTTTTAAAAAACTGACGGAACAAAAAAGTTCCCGTTGCAGAAACGAATAAAGGTAAAGTCAATCCTGTAAATGAGTTCAAAAGGCCAAAAGATGCAACTACTTGGAATGTAGGTACAATTCTTACTTCAATAGGTAACATCATTGTTATAAAAATTAAAGAAAAACAGGTTTTTTTAAAAGGGAAATCAAAATATACCAATGCAAAAGCAGATCCTAATGCAAATACTATCTTACCAAAAGCAATTGCCAAGGCCATTAAAAAACTATTTAACAACATGGAAGTAATTGGTTCTCCACCAGTAACAGAGAGCCCTTCGGTCAAAACTGCTTTTAAGTTTTTGAGCAATAAAACTCCAGGCATCATTGGAATATGAGATTGCATCATTAAACTACCTTCATTACTCGCAGCAACCACAGCCAAATAAACCGGCATAAGCATCAAAAAAACAAAAAAACATAAAAATACATGAGATAAAATACGAACAAAATATGATTTCATGCGTAATGAACCTTTTTTTCGAGATATTTAAATTGTACTAAAGAAACGAGGATTACAATAAGCATCAACAGTACCGATTGCGCTGAAGAACTACCCAAATCCATCCCTTCAAAACCATCTTGATATACTTTATAAATCAAATTAGTTGTACTATTACCCGGCCCTCCATGAGTCATCACCTGAATGATGCCAAAAGTGTCAAAAAAACCATATAATAAATTCATGATAAGTAGGAAAAAAGTTGTTGGCGATAAAAGAGGAAAAATAATTTGCCAAAAACGTTGCCTCCCAGAAGCACCATCAATAATAGCCGCTTCAACTAATGAAGAAGGAATTGCTTTAAGTGCGGCAAAATAGAATAAAAAATTATAGCTAAATTGCTGCCAGCTAGCAGTTAAAATAACAACCAGTAATGCTTGGTTTACATTATTTACATAATCAAAATTGATTCCAAATGATTGCAGAGCATGTGTCACCCAACCTAAAGTTGGATGACATAAAAAGCGCCACAAAATTGCTGCTACCGCTGGGGCAACTGCATAAGGCCAAATTAATAAAGATTTATAAATCCCTTGCGTTCTACCGCGATTATTCACTAATATGGCCATTAGTAAACCTAAACCCATCGTGCATAAAGTGACGCTAAAAGCGATAATAAATGTAACCCAAATTGCCTTACTGTAGCTTGGATCTCGAAAGAGATCTGTAAAATTTGAGAATCCTGCAAATTGTTTGTGCAAGCCAAAAGAATCTGTGTAAAAAAAAGATTGCAACAATGCCTTACATGCAGGCCAAATAAAGAACATTAAAGTAACGATAAGTTGGGGGATTATAAAAAACCAAGCACAAAGACGTTGATGATTAAATTTAGCCATTGCCCAACATATAAGAGGGTCTGTATACGCATTATATAGGTATGATTATTTAAGTAAAGTAGTATAGTGATATCAAAATGAAGACACTAGAAAATATATATCAAGGAAAACATCATGCGCTACGTACATATTGAAAATCCAGGATCACATAGCCGATTGATTATCCAAAATGGCCCCAATCCTCAATACAGTAAATCACAAATTCTTGTACGAGTTAGAGCTACTGCTTTAAACCGTGCTGATCTGATGCAACGATATGGCAAATATCCACCACCACCTGGAGAAACAAATATCCTTGGCTTAGAAGTTGCTGGAGATGTTGTCGAAGTCGGTGAAAAAGTTAGTCAATTCAAAAGAGGCGATAGAGTCTATGGACTCGTTGGAAGTGGGGCCTATGCTGAATTGTGTCCGGTTGAAGCATCATTAGCTCAACTTATTCCTGAAAACTGGGATTACACTCACGCAGCCATACTTCCAGAAGCCTTAACTACGGTTTACGCTACCCTTTTTGATCTGGGAGCTCTTAAATCAGGACAAACTCTCCTCATTCATGGTGCAGGCAGTGGTATAAGTTCATTAGCCATTCAAATGGCAAAACAAACTAATGCAACAGTAATAACTACAGTAGGAGCTGAGGAAAAAATTGAAAAAGCACTTAAGCTTGGTGCTGATCAGGTTATTAATTATCGCAAACAGGATTTTGAAGATTTAATTGAAGATCACAGTGTAAATTTAATCGTGGACTTTATTGGTGGTGATTACTTTAATAAACACCTACATCTTCTAAAACCTCAAAGCAAATTAATTCAGATTTCCTGTCTTAAGGGCAGTACCGTTGAGTGTAATCTGGCCTTAATTATGCGTAAGCGCTTAGAAATAATTGGTTTTATACTCCGCTCCCAAAGTATCGCAGAAAAAACAAAATTATGGGATGAAGCACATACAATGTGGATTAAGCATTTGGAAAAGAAACAGCTCCTGCCCATTATTGATTCTGAATTTGATCTGGAACAAATTGAAGAGGCACATCAATACATGCAAAAAGGCACTCATTTTGGGAAAATAGTCATTAGAGTATAGCTAATATCTCCATTAAATTTGATATTTAAAACTAATTACTTTCTAATGTTAGTTTTAACTTTTCTTGTGATAAATCATCATATATTTTATTGAAATTTTTAATTATATCCTTGATTCTACCTCTCTCCTTTGGAATTATATGCGTCATTTTTTTAAAAGTATCTGTCAAAAGATGCTTTGAATCTTCCGTTATTTTATCTTTATGCAAGTAGTGATATTTTAATTTTTTATTTTTATTTTCGGAGAATAAATAGGGATTATAATGTGAATATGTCTTCAAATTTTCTTCATTAAATTTAAATAGCTCATCGATATTTTTAGCTTTATATATCAATGAAGGGGATAATACAGGATTCCATAAAAGAATAAGTAACATTCCTAGTGAATAAATATCTGCACTACGTTTTACTCTGATAAAATTATTAGGATAGAACTCAGGCGCCATCATTGTTGGTGTGCCGCTTCTAGGTCTTTTTTCATTACGTTTTGTTGTTGTATCAATGTCAATAAAATAAACTTCATATTCCCCATTAATATTTTTTTCAATAAGTAGATTATCTAATTTAACATCTAAATGAACGTACCCTACTTTTGCGATTTGATTTTGGTAGGCTTCTAAAATTTTTATGCTGAGCTTGGCTAATTCACAAGGGTTATGTAATATATCACTCAGTGATATATTGGTAAATTTTTTCATTACGGTATAGATTTTATTGAATGTTTTTTTATCTTGAACAATCGTACGCTCAACTGGTTTTTCTAGATTAAGATAACTAAATATTTCTTTTTTTTCATATTCCTTATTCGCTTCTTTTAGTTGTTCCCTACCAATTTTCTTTCTACTGTTGTTCTTTTTATAAATAGCGGTTGAATTACGTACGATTAAAGCATAGTCATTACATTCCTTAAAAAAAGCAATACCATTTTCTACAATAATTTCACCAATTATATTCTTCACTATTTTAGAGGCACCATTTCCTAGTTATTCTTTTGTATAAACTCGATAGACATTTTTTTCACCGTCTTTTTGGATTATGTTATGAGATAAATTGATACCAATTTCATTTTCCCCCTGATGAAAATAATAATACTTATCATTTTTAGGAGTTTTTATATTATCAAAATTTAAAAATTCTTTATCAAAAGATGGACTTAAAGGCTTGCCTGCCTCTTTGTTTTCAATAAAATGAATATCGGAGTGAGTACTCAAAAACTCTGCTAAAATTTTTGAAAAAAATAAATTTTCATTTAAATTTAATATATTAATTTTATAAATGTTTGTATTTAGCATATTATTTTTATTTGGGACATGAAGTTGGATTTTTTATAATAGCAAAACATTGTTAAGAATATATTAAACATTGAGTATTTTTTGCCCAAACCATTATGTTTTATTATTTGTTTTTGAAGTTCCTTATCACACAATAAATGTTTGCTTACTAAAAATTAGCAAAGAAATAATCCAATATGGATGCCTCT
>JACPOX010000120.1:4285-8817 GCA_016191305.1 Legionella longbeachae
ACGTTGACTACAATTCAATCAGGTGCTCTTTCTATTTATTTTGTTGAAAATTGACTTGGACATATTATGCCTAAAGCTTATTCTAATTTGATTCTTAGACATGGTGATAAATTTATTACAATAGACCTCCCTGCAAAGGGAAAAAGGCCCGGTGAATGTATATTCCCGGGAGGTACCGTGGATCAAGTTGGAGACACACCCATTCCGGACGATTCATTGAAAACGGCTGCATTAAGGGAATTCGATGAGGAAACTGATCCAGAAAACCCTAAAAAACAGAGCTTTAAACAACTTTTAACAAGCAAAAATTTAACATTTGATGATGTCAAAGAAAATATGAAACTTGTCGGAGCCATGGATAATAGGGATCAGAAAAATACCCCGAATCCAGGACTCCATTCCTATTATGAATTAGATCTAAGTAAAGTTACTGGATTTGAAAACTTTACAGAAGAAGATTTCAAAGGTTTTGCCAAAAATTTAGTGCCTCAGGATGATTTAGCAAGAAGAAATGGAAAGATTGAAGTCCGAGACCTAAAAACAATGGGCCAATTAAGTGTACAAGATAAATTTAAAGGTGGATTACGCGAAACAGTTCAAAATATCTGTAATTCTAATGGTGATGATCCAAAGTTAATATCTTATGGAGCACAAAATAACAAAAATACTGAAAATTTAAATAAAGCCTGGGAAGAAAATTCGGAAAAGATGTTAAAGTTAAATCGTAATAAATCATTTAAATCGCCGCCTCCACTTCAATCTAGCCAGCAAAATCAATTTCAAAATCAACATCAACATCAACATCAATCACAAAATTATTATAATCCAACAATAATAGATAATGGTCGTAATATGCAAACAGGTGGTCATCATTATTCCGATAATCAATTGGGCATAACTTTGGTGGATCGAGGGAAGGAAGGTCATCATTTTATTAATCAAGATGGAGAAAAAATTAAACTCAGTGAAGAAGTAGAACAGTCATTTATTAAGGCTGTTGAGCGCTCTAAGTCGCAGCAACAAAGTCAAGATATGGATATTCCATTTTTGTCGGCACCACAAAATAGCACAAATAATTACAAGCAGAGATTTCAACAGCACTCTTCGGACTTTTCAATGCAACAAGTTCAGGCAAGTAGGGAAATAACACCAGTTATTCAAGAAATGGTTGGACCTAAAAGCAATACCATCCAAGGCGGTGATATTCCCATGGTAGGTAAAGGAAATATGAATGGAACATTCAAGATTGCTTTTGATAATGCAGAAGATGCAAAATTGTTTAAAAAACTACTTGATGCTTCAAATTTTAAAGAGACTTCTTATTATGGTGAGGGTGAAAAATATCCTATGAAACATGATGGTAAAGAATTGCAGCACATTGTGAGATTTGAAAATAATAATGATAAAACGAATATACCTCCTGAAGCTCTATCTTTTCTTAAAGAGAAATTTAATGATGACGAAAAAGTAGCTGACATAACGGAGAAAATGGGATTTGAAAGACCCGAACCCGAAAATAAATATACCTATTAGGGTCTATTGAGATTTCGCTAATCCGAGCCAAAAGGGTAACAGACCCTACTCATTTTGAAGCTATTTAACTCTTTATTTTTTGCCATTAAGAGAACGGTGCAATAGCTGTTCGTATATCGGCGCATTTGGAGTAAGCTGCAATACAATAGTAGCAGTAATACAAGCCATCATTAGAGGAAAAATCAAATAATAATTATGAGTCATTTCTACCACCAATACAGCAGCAGTTATAGGCGCGCGGGTTGTGGCTGCAAAAAGAGCTGCCATTCCTGCAACAGCAAACATACCTGCTTGTGTTAAGAAATCAATATGAAAAATTTCCAACACATGGAACATCGCAAGACCAAGAAGTGTACCTAAAGACAGAATTGGCGCAAAAATCCCTCCCGGAACACTTGTCCCGTAACACGCCATTGTTCCAATAAATCGTGCAGTCAAAAGAAAACATAAAAAGCTAAATCCTGGAGTCATAGTTAAAGATTGATGAATGATTTCCATACCGCCACCAACGGATTCAGGATGATGAATTGCTAAATAACCCATCAAAAATCCAACTATTAACACATAAAATGATTTCTGTATTGAGGTTAATTTATCCAATAATTTTAAAGTCCCAATTAAGCAGAGATTAAATAAAATGCCTGCAACCCCCACTACAATACCAAATAAAGCAAATAACCATAAAGAATCAAGGGCTGGAAATTGAAATACATCCATTGGAATAGTTGCTTGGGGACCGATCATCCAATCCAGAATCACTGTAGCTGTAATGCAACAAATAACTACCATAGTAAAGTTGGTAAAAGAATAATTAAATTGGTTTCGCATTTCTTCCATAACAAAGAGAACTCCTGCTAAAGGAGCATTAAATGCAACCGATAGCCCCGCAGCAGCTCCTGCAGCAATCAAACTGTCTCTTCTTTGTCGAGTCAGGTTGAATAAACTACCAAGCATTTCTCCTAAATTACCACCAATATGAATTGTGGGGCCCTCACGACCTAATACCATCTTTGCTGACAATGCCAAAATACCAAAGAAAAACTTCACTGGTAATAAGCGTCTCCAAAATATAGGTTTTAAATGCAATAATGCACCTTCTATTTCAGGCACTCCACTTCCTGATGCTTCAGGTGCATAGTACTTTACGGCAAGATATGCAGTATAGACCATAATCATGGATACTAAACCAGAAACTAATCCCGCAGGCCATCCGTGGACACTAAGAAAATGAAAAAAACGTTCTAGTGAGGCTCCCAACACATCGATTGTTAAACGAAATGTAGAGCCAACAAGACCAACTACAACACCCAAGACAAAAGATACAACATAAAGTATCAATATCTTTTTACGCATTGTCTAAATTATCCTCATCAAATTAGTAATAATTTTTATACCCGCTTGATTGCCTAAAGACAATATGGTTTCAGGATGAAATTGTACCGCGTGAATAGGGAGTCGCTGATGTGAAATAGCCATCACAATACCATCATCACTCATTGCAGTAACTTTCAATTCATCCGGAATTGCATTTAAACGAGCATAAAGCGAATGATATCTACCTGCCGTAAAACGTTCACCTAAATCTACAAAGAGGGGCGAAGAACTCATAACCTGTATCTCTGATGGCTTACCATGAACAGGATAATTAAGAATATCTAAAACACCACCAAAATACTCAACAATACCTTGTAAACCTAAACAGACCCCAAACAAAGGAATACCACGAGACACAACTGCATCGATTGTTTTTGACAGATGAAAATCACTAGGTTTTCCAGGGCCCGGAGACAAAACAACGAGATTAAAATTTTGCTCCTGTAAATAGGGCAAAGCTTTATCAAAACGAATGGTGCTTACATCAGCGCCTGTTTGACGAATATAATTTGCTAAAGTATGAACAAAAGAATCCTGATGATCAATTAGCAATACACGTTTCCCTTTACCGCTTAAAGATAAGGTTGTCATTTTATTCTGAACACGCGCTTTATTTTTTTGTAACATTTCTAAAAATGCAGAGGCTTTTAAACGGGTCTCTTCTTCTTCTGCCTCAGGCACTGAATCATATAATAAAGTAGCACCAACACGGATTTCAGCAATTCCTTTTTCAATACGAACTGTTCTTAAAACAAGTCCGGTATTTAGGTTGCCATACCCACATATGCGTTAAAAATGCATCAACAGCGTCAAAGTTATTTCTTAAAGTACCTTCGACATGATCAACAGTGTGAATCACTCGAGAATACATTTCGATTTGTCTTCTGCCAATTACTTTGACAGAACCAGCCTCACAAATACGTGACTTATCGTTTCTATCTACATCAGTGCACATAGTTAGCTCAGATTCTTCTTTTTTTGACTCCAGTAAAATCTGAATATTTTGTGCATCCTCTATAGCATCTGCTCCACGTTTGATGGTTCCGGAGATAGGACAGGTTTCTACCCTCTTCCCTTGGACACGCACATACATTTCTGGAGATGCGCCAACTAAATATTCTTCTTCACCCAAATTTATAAAAAATCCATAGGGTGATGGATTTAATTGTCGCATCTGCTTAAAGAGAGCCGAAGGTTTTTCGGTATAATGAGTATAAAAAGTTTGACTCGGAACCACTTCAAACAAATCACCACAGGCAAAACGCTCTTTAGCTATATTCACTAAATGAGCGTATTCACCAGGCTCATGATCACAGGATTTTTCAGGTTTATTAGATGAAGTATATGCAAAAGAAACACCCTCCCTCGGCAAGTTCTGAGTCGATTGACCTATAAATTGAAAATCATAACGTCTAAGAAAAGCCTCTTCTTTACGATGATTCACAACATAAATTTCATCAGGTAAATAAAGAACCATATCTCTTTGTAATTGATTTCTTTTTTTATGTTTAGGTAAATTTTCAAATTGAAAAATCAGATCAAAACCAAAAGAACCATATAAGCCGAGATAAGGATCATCTTCAATTTTAAAAAAAGCCAGTATCAGACGAATCACCGTAAATACT
>JACPOX010000204.1 GCA_016191305.1 Legionella longbeachae
CACTAATCCAGAAATCCGATGTGTTATATAAGATTGGATTCAAGAACAAATTATTTCCATGGTATATTGATATTCTTTCAGAAGTAGCAAAGTCGCGAGATTGTCTAAGAATCATTAAACATTTATCAATGTACCCAGATGTTAATTTTAATGAAAAATTTCCGTATGGTGATACCACGTTCCTTGAAGAAGTGATGATTAATCTGACACAGGGATCATTTATATCATATGATCTGAAGGATAAGTTTAAGCTATTAAGTTATTTTATGGAGAAAGTACAACTTATTGATTTTCTATTAGAAAATGGCGTTAATCCTTTAGAAAAAAATGAATATTTAGGCAATAGCACACCGCTTCATCGTTTGTTTAAGGAAATCAAAAATAATGGCGGCACGTCTCTGGAAGATATTCCTAACGCTTATGCGCAATTAATTGATAAATTTATTAAAAAGGGATTTGATGTCAATACAACTGATGGCGGTGGTGAAACCTTATTACATCTTGCAGTACAAGCTGGTTGTTTTGAAGCAGTACAATACTTAATTGCAAATGGTGCAAATATTAATGCCCAAGATCACAATGGAATGACCGCCTTACATTATGCTGCTGCAAGTAAATTATATTTATATTATCCTTATACTCGTCCTGAGTTTATTGAATATCTGATGGAACACGGTGCCAATAAAAATATTTTAAATAATCATAAGCAAACACCGTATGATTTTGCCCAATTTATTTTAAAAGAAAGACTCAATCGTCCATCAGATGGCATTAGTGCGGCACCTAGCAAAGAAGAATACGAATGTATTACGGAAAAACCGAATATTTTATATAATGAATTATTTTTTAAAGTAGATATTCAACAGCCTAAACGACATGATCCCGCTACAGGGAAACCATTTATGCTTTCTGAGATAATACCAGCTAAATCAATTCGTGATGATATCAAATCACTGAAAAATTATCTAAGTGAAAAATATTCTAAGAATAATAGCAATAGCTCTAAGAAGATCATAATGGGTGAGAATACCCCAACGTTTTTCTCTTCTATTGTTAGAGGCAATGAAAAAATTGAACGTAATAATCAAGAAAATAGTTTATTTTTCTAAAAACCATCATCTCAGTTTAATGCCTTAAAATAGATAATCTATTTTAAGGCATGCAAGTAAAATTAGACTCTTTTTATTCGTGATCAGGATGAACCACAAAAATTCCAGGCGCATTACGAAGATATTCGTTATAATCCATTCCATAACCAAATATATAGTGGTCTTCCACCTGTAAACCTACAAAATCAGCTTTTGTTAATCCATTGGGAACACGCTTACGGTATTTATCGACGAGGACAGCACTATAAACTTTTGAAGCTCCCAAGGCCTTTACTTCAGAGATAATTGCTGACAAAGTAACTCCTCCATCAAGGATATCATCTACAACAAGAACAGCTCTTCCTTGTAAATTAGATGAAGGTTTTACCTTCCATTGAATATCTCCACCAGTTATCTCGCCTCTATAACGTGTTGCATGAACATAATCGACTTCTAAAGGAAAATCCAAACGCGGTAACAAATTACCTAAAAGAACCAATCCGCCCACCATGACGCAAATAAGCACTGGATTTTGATCCTGCAATTCTTTATGAATGTTAATTGCCATGCGATCAAGTGCAGCTTCAACTTCATTTGTAGTAAACAAACAAGTTGATTTTTCATATACTTCTCTGATTTTATCGGGAATAGTCATTCTGATCCTCAAGGCAAGAATATCGGTTATATCTAAATATTAAGTATGGTTCTACTATTCCGGCCAAAATGAACTGATTTTCTATGCTCCGATGCTCACATAGTTATCTATGCTGTCTTTCGGTACTCACAAGTCAGCTCATATTGTTTCGGACTAGCGAAATATAAACAGACCTAATATTTAATCTTTTATTTTTCCTGTTCCAGGAAAAGGGCTAACTTTACCACCATAGCTTGGATTATCTTTAACTTTAGCTGTTCCTTGTTTCGTCACTTCATCAATACGATAAATTGAATGCATGGGGATAAATGTTCGTTGCACCCCATTAAATTCTAACTTCAATCGTTCTTCTGCAGGATCAACAACCAATGCGGTTTGTTCACCAAATACCAATTCTTCAACTTCAAGAAACCCAAACATCTCACTTTCTTTCACGGATCGCGCATAAATTTCATAAATAGCATCCTGATTAGCAAAAGTGATTCTGAAGATTGTTTTCTTATTCATAAATTAACCTGTTCTTATGATAAAGTGCAGTATACAAAAATATGGACATTATATACAAATTAAATTGTAAACAGGCCCTAATATTTTGTTTTGTTAGAGAAAATGACGGGTTGTAAGTGGGGCTGATAATCCTTAATAGACTTCTCTACGCTCTTTACGCGTAGCGATGGTTCTATTAATTGATATTTCTGTGCAATATAACAATAAAACCCTGAGGGAAAAGGCCACAGCATTTTGCCTATTTCATCTAAAAAAGTAAATTTTTTTATTAATGTTGTATTGTTTACTGGTGGTATATAGCAAAAATTACTTAATGAATATTGTCTATAACCTCTTTGCAAAAAAACTCGATTAAGGCTAAATGGAGTACGCATTTTGATTTTTTGATTACTATAACAATGCAAAACCCCCGCTTTCATTGCCCCACCCCATAAACTCCAGGGATTAATACTTAAAAATATGACAAAGCCCATTGGGGTAAGAACTCGATCTATTTCATCAAAAAGACTAAAGCTATTGCCAAAAGGTTCCAATGTAAGAGGTGCAATAATACAATCTACGCTATTCCGATCTAATGGAAGAAGATTTAAAGCACATTCAATATGAATATGATTAGCTTTTGAAAAAGGAGAAGCTATCCATTTACGAGAGTAATTAAATTTTTTTAGCCAAAGATTATCACCACAATTACCTAACTGTAATAATGTATCGCCTGAAGAATATCCTGCGTTTGATTCCAAATTAACTAAAAACTCATGGGCAGCAAAAAGACCGAGAGGTGATTTAAACCATTTATTCAGGGCGCAATATTGTTTTATTTGCTGTTCAATTAACAAAACGATGCCTTCTTTTAAAATAGTTAATTCTGAATTAAACTACAATACAACGAGTTTCACATGCATACAATCCATTTTCTTTTTTTGAGCTAAATAGAGTATTATTCCACCCTCGCATGTAGTGAAACACGTGATTTTACTGAATGGATTAACTATAGTTAATATTATTACAAAAGCCCAATGGAATATATGTCAGGAAGTGATGAATTTAGACTACAGGGAATAGGACAACTTTTTGTGCTGGAGAAGCTTTTAGAAAAATCAAAAGCTATTGAGTACTCTAAGCGTGCTGCAGCAGAAAAAATTTCATTTGTACAATATCTAGTTAAAAATAATATTTTATCAGCTCATCAAATTGCCCTCACTGCCGCACAAAATTTTGGTGTCCCGGTGATAGATCTGGATTGCATGGACATCGACTCACTCCCTATCAACTTAGTCAATGAAAAACTTATTCGTCGTCACTTTATGATGCCCCTATTCTGTCGAGGAACAAATATATATTTGGCAACCGAAGATCCGAGTAAACAAACCTCATTAAAAGAAATTCAGTTTCATACAGGGCTCAATACGTACGCAATAGTCGTTGAAGTAGATAAACTTAGTACATTAATTGATCGTTTCCTCACAGCCAAAGAAACCGAAGGTTTATCAGAATATGTTGGTGATTCCAGTGATTTTGATAATCTCATCATTAATGAAGAAGAAGAACATGAAATCGCTACTACTTCGGTTACAGAGGATGCCCCTATTGTAAAATTTGTAAATAAAGTTCTTCTAGATGCCATTAAACAAGGAGCCTCAGACATTCATTTTGAACCTTACGAAAAGGAATATCGAATACGATATAGACAAGATGGTATTTTACATGAAATAGCAACTCCTCCGTCAAGTTTGTCTACACGAATTACAGCACGTATTAAGGTGATGTCTAGCCTAGATATTTCAGAACGTCGAATACCCCAAGACGGTGGTTTTAAAATGAAAATATCCAAAACCCGATCTATTGATTTTAGGGTTAGTACATGCCCTACTGCGGGAGGAGAAAAAGTGGTTATGAGAATTCTGGATCCTAGCTCTGCAAAGCTGGGTGTGGAAGCTTTGGGATTTAGTCCTCTCCAAAAAAAACAGTTTATACACACAATTGAACGACCACAAGGAATGATACTGGTTACCGGACCCACTGGAAGTGGTAAAACGGTTACCCTTTATACGGCGTTGGATCTATTGAATACTAAAGAAGTTAATATTTCAACTGCAGAAGATCCTATTGAAATTAAAGTATCAGGAATTAATCAAGTCAACATTAACCCTAAAACAGGCTTAACTTTTTCGAATGCTTTACGATCTTTTTTAAGACAAGATCCTGATATTATCATGGTTGGTGAGATACGTGACTTGGAAACAGCCGAAATAGCAATTAAAGCAGCACAAACAGGACATTTGGTTCTATCAACATTACATACCAATAGTGCTGCTGAAACATTAAACCGCTTAGTAAATATGGGTATCCCTACGTTTAATATTGCTAGTTCTGTCACTCTTATCATTGCGCAGCGTTTAGCTCGAAAATTATGTGACCATTGCAAAGTTTTAAGAGATGACTTTACTCATTCAGGTCTTTTAGAGTTAGGCTTTTCCGAGATAGATTTAAATGAAATCAAATTATTTAAAACTGGAAGTTGTAGTAAATGCACAAATGGGTATCGAGGAAGAATAGGATTATTTGAAGTATTACCCATGACTAAAACTATGGGTAACCTAATCATGTCGGGTGCTAACTCTCTAGATATATTAAAAGTCGCCCAACAAGAAGGCATGCTAACCATTTATCAATCTGGACTTGAAAAGATAAAGCAAGGTGTAACAACTATTGAAGAGGTCAACCGGGTAACCGTTGATTAACAAAGAATAAAAAATTGACCTCTTGCGATGTATTTTGCTTGAGGGAAATAAAAAAGCAAAAGACGCAGGTTATAAGAGGCCTAATGAAAACACAAACAAATACAACCTTAACCTTTCATTACAAAGGCATTAATAAATCAGGTCAAAAAATGGAGGGTGATATTGAGGCCAGAAGCATTGCTTTGGCTAAAGTAGATTTACGTAGACAAGGGATCATAGTAGGTAAAATCACGAAAAAACGAGC
>JACPOX010000205.1 GCA_016191305.1 Legionella longbeachae
AATACGTCTGATGTATGTTGAGCGCGCGGCTTAAAGGAGCTGTAATAAGTCTTTAACCCCGCTCTTGCTACACGTCTTTTGTAGGTTGGGCCATGGGCCCAACCTACTTTAAAGTCACTTTCTTTTTACATAATGTTCTAGCCTAGATCCAGGGCCCAAGCTATATTCTCCAATCAACACACAAACAATAAAACAAGTGTAAAAATATTGAGCATTGTTTTAATTAAAGGTATATAATATATAGTAAAAGGACGAATATTTCTGTACTCTGATTATTAAGGTTTAAACTGCCGAATTTAGGATTATATTACAGGAAGTAATAATGAATAAATTTTCCGAATGGTTTCAAACAAATGCAATTCCTGCTGATGCGATAAGTGGTTATTATGATAGAAAATTAGTACTCTTATCTTATGTAATTGCAGTACTTGCTTCTTATGTTGCATTAAATCTTGTAGGGCGACTACGCGCAGAAAAATACCTTCAAGGAAAAATTTATTGGCTTGTAGGCGGTGCATTTGCTATGGGTGCCGGTATATGGTCTATGCATTTTATTGGAATGTTGGCCTTTATTATGCCCATGCCAATGGAATATGATATAACCTGGACTGTCGCGTCTTTAATTGTCGCTATCCTTGCTTCTGCTTTTGCTCTTTTTATCTTACAGAAAAAAGATTACTCACTTTTGCATTTTATAGTGGGTGGTTTTATTGTGGGTCTTGCAATATCAACTATGCATTATATGGGTATGCAAGGAATGAAAACCCATGTTCAAGTTCATTATTTGCCTGGTTTATTTTTTCTTTCTATTGCGATCGGAATAGCTGCTGCCGAAGCTGCAATTTGGTTAGCCTTACAGAGTAATTATGGTTCAAATAAAAGACAGTTTAATCTGAAAATCATTAGTTCATTAATTATGGGTGTAGCTATTTGTGGTATGCATTATACCGGCTGGCACAACTGTATTAATTATTACCATTGCGCTTACTGCTTCAGGTTATTATAAAAAAATGATAACTGCTATAGAAAATAAAAAGGAATTTCTCAATGCAATGCTGGATAACTTAGAAGATGGAATCATCGCCTGCAATGCAGAAGGCAAAATTACCGTATTAAATCATACAGTGCAAAAATATATGAATGAGAACAAGTCTAAAAAGGATATTAACAATTTATTAGATTATTTTAGTCTTTATACAATAAATAATACTTTAGTGAGTAAGGAAGATTTCCCGTTAAAGAGAGCTTTAGAGGGTGAGAATGTTCATGATGTTGAATTAATGATGCACTTTAAAAATGATGTGATTCGCAATGTGATCATGGATGGACAAAAAATTATCAATTCGGATGGGAAAAACCTAGGTGCTGTTATAGTCATTCACGATATTACTGATTTAAAACAGACTGAAAAACTAAAAAAAGAATTTGTTTCTATAGTGAGTCATGAATTGCGTACTCCTCTTACATCCATACGTGGTTCTCTAGGATTATTGGTCAATGGGGTGATGGGAGAATTTTCCGATAAAGTGAAAAAATTGATTGAAATAGCGAATAATAACTGTGATCGTCTCTTGTTGTTAATCAACGACATTCTTGATATTGAAAAGATTGAAGCCGGGAAAATGGATTTTGAAATCAAAACACTTCATATAAATCAGATTATTAAAGAATCAATTGATATGAATAAAATGTATGCGGATAAATTTGACGTTGATATCGAATTAATAGACCGAGACAGCGATTTTTTAGTGGCGGTAGATTCAGATCGCTTGATTCAGGTTTTAGCAAATTTAATCTCTAATGCATGTAAATTTTCATCAAAAAATGAAAAAGTTACTTTAAAAATACAAGATCTTGATTCATTTGTGCGAGTCTCTGTTTCAAATAAAGGTGTTGGTATACCAATAGAATTTCAGTCGCGTATTTTTCAAAAATTTTCGCAAGCAGATTCCTCAACTACTCGAGGTAAGGGAGGAACAGGACTGGGATTGCATATTAGTAAGATCATCATTGAAAGACTTGGCGGAACATTGGATTTTGTGAGTAAACCTAATGAAGTGACAACGTTCTATTTTGATCTTCCAATTATTAAGCAGTCCGTTTACAACATGGAAGAAAATCCACTGATACCAGGTGAGAAAAAGAGATTGCTTATTTGTGACGACGATAGTGATCAAGCAAATTATCTTAAATTACTTTTAGAATCCGCAGGATTTATGGTAGATGTTGCGAATACTGCTCAAAATGCAAGAAAATTATTACAAAATCATCCTTATCAAGCATTATTACTAGATTTAATTTTACCTGATCAGGATGGAGTTTCATTTATAAGAGAGTTGCGATCCGATCCAGAAATGGTAAATTTCCCCATTATTGTGCTTTCGGTAATAGCCCAGACTGGTAAGGAGTTATCGAATGGGGATGCTGTATCCATAGTTGATTGGTTAGATAAACCAATTGATTTCAATAAGCTTCTTGCATCAATTAATAAGATACAAGAAAAAAATACTGAGAATAAACCTCGTATATTACATATTGAAGACAATAAGGATACTCAAGAAATCATGGAGGTTTTGCTGGAAAATCATGCGACAGTATCTACAGCGAATAATTTGCAAGAAGCCAAGACAATGCTTGAAAAAAACAGATATAACTTGGTTATTTTAGATTTATTATTGCCTGACGGAAATGGCATGGACATTTTACCTTTATTGTCAAAATACCGCTCACCTGTGCTTGTGTTTTCCGATACAAAATTAAATCAGGATTATTCTAAGTTTGTTAGTCAGGCTTTGCTTAAATCGAATTCTTCGAATGAAATTTTACTAGATACAATTAGAGGTCTTTTGTAATACTCCAAGTGAAGGAGAAGAAAAATGTCTAACCAAGAACTTAAAACAATTTTATATGCTGAAGATGAAGAAGATATTAGGGCTATTGCACAAATTGCGTTAGAAGATATAGGCGGTTTTACGGTACGATATTGTTCTAATGGTCGAAAAATAATGGATGTCGCAAAAGAATTTAAGTCTCGTATTTTTAAAAAATTATCGCAATCAGATTCCACAACTACTAGAGGTAATGTACTAACACGACTGGGATAGCATATTAGTAAGATCATCATTTAAAGACTTGGCGGAACAATGGATTTTTTTAGTAAACCTAATGAATTTACAACGATCTATTTTCATCTTCAAAT
>JACPOX010000206.1 GCA_016191305.1 Legionella longbeachae
CTGTAACATGGCCTCGAGTCAATGCACCAGCAGCCAAATACGTCCCAGCTTCAATTCGATCAGACATTACTGAATAGGTTCCACCAGTAAGAGCTTCAACTCCCTCAACTTCAATGATAGAAGTTCCAGCACCGGAAATTTTTGCACCCATTTGAATTAAAAAGTTGGCTAAATCAACTACTTCAGGTTCACGTGCTGCATTCTTTATAATCGTTGTTCCTTCAGCCAATGTCGCAGCCATCAATATGTTTTCAGTTCCTGTCACAGTCACTGTATCAAACATGATACGCTTACCTTGCAAACGACCTCGCCGACAACGGGCATTAATATACCCATTTTTCACATTAATATCAGCACCCATAGCTTTCAATGCTTTCAGATGCAAATCAACCGGTCTTGTCCCAATCGCGCAACCTCCAGGTAAAGACACATCTGCCTTGCCAAAACGAGCAAGCATTGGTCCTAATACTAAAATCGAGGCACGCATAGTTTTCACTAAATCATAAGGAGCAACAAATTCATTGACCTGGCTAGCATCAACTTGGACATTCATTTTTTCGTCAACAATCAGATGCGCACCTAATTGGCCTAGCAGCTCCATCATCGTGGTAATGTCCTTAAGATGAGGAACATTAGAAATCGTCACATGATCTTTTGCAAGTAAGCTGGCCGCCATAATGGGTAAAGCCGCATTTTTTGCCCCTGAAATAATCACCTCACCATTTAGAGCTTTCCCACCATTTATCAATAATTTATCCATGTTGCTTTCCCCATTCTTCTTTTGTCCACGTCTTCATGCTGATGGCATGAAGCTTGCCGGTGGTAATCAATTCTTTTAATTGCGCATAAACCCACTGTTGTCGGGCCACTTTAGTTTTGTTTAAAAAAACATCACTTACAATGGTGACTTGATACTGATAACCATCCCCATCTACTTTTACGAAAAAAACATCTTCAACGGCTTTCAGTTTCTGTTCGATTTCATCATTAGTTAACATTAAAATTAGCTCACAAATTGAAATAAATACAACTCCAGGACCTCTAAATAATTAACGGAGCTCGGGGGTTAGTATAACATAGTGTAACATATCATCATCCCAGCTACTTTTTTTACAATACTTCCAAAATACTTCTTACACCACAAAACTCTGCTAAAGATTGTGTTTGAGCAGGCATTCCCCTAATAGCAAAAACTTTGTTATTTTTTTTACATAATTTTTTGGCTTCAATAAGTAATGCTAAGCCTGC
>JACPOX010000207.1 GCA_016191305.1 Legionella longbeachae
CGTTCTTTACTGCACTCACAACGATATGCTTTACCTTCATCCAAAAAATGTTGTGCTACCGCCTTATATCGCTCATAACGTTCCGTTTGATAAATAGGGCCCTCATCATAATCCATGCCTAACCAAGCCATACCTTCTAAAATAGCGCGTACAGACTCTTGAGTGGAACGTTCTTGATTAGTGTCCTCTATGCGCAAAATAAACTTACCATGATGACGTTTTGCATAAAGCCATGAAAATAAAGCAGTTCTCACGCCACCCACATGTAAAAATCCAGTTGGGCTAGGGGCAAATCGGGTTCTCACTGTCATAATCTCTTCCGCATTGTAAGGGATAAAATAATCGGGCTATAATAACTGACTTTGTTAGTTGGGTGAAGCCTAAACTTCACTGCCACTAAGTTAAGGATTTTGTAGGTTGGGCCTCTGGCCCAACAAAGGGCTATACTCTAGGCTGATGCCCATGTGAGCCAGGGGCCCAACCTACATTTTAAAGCTACGTTTCCTTAATGGCAGTGAACCAGACTTCAGCCAGATTTTAAAAAACTATGGTGAGTCATCTTGAAAAGCATTGGTATTAAGTATCAACTAAGAATTACCACTCTTATCCCAGCCTTTCTCGTCGCTTTGCTTTTTGCTATTTTCTATAATGGATTGTTTGGTAACGACTTAAAACAACATATGTCGCGTTTAGGAGAAGCTTATATTCGTCAATTACTTCCTGCCGCGCAATACGCTATGCTACGACGCGATGATCGAACCCTACAAGGTTTAATCAATGCCTCAACAATTAATCCTGAAGTAAAAGCTTTGGCCTTTTATAGTAGCAATGGACAACTACTTGCTTATCGTGGGGGAAAACACTCCTTACATAAACCATTTGATCCACCTAATTTCACTGGGGATTACATTGAAAGCAAACAAATTAATCCCTTTACGATTAATTTCATAGCACCGGTTACTATTCCAAAATTTAATCTTTACTCCAATAAATCCTTCGACAATATTATTTTAAGCCCTGTTGCTTCTCGTGCAGATGATATACTAGGTTGGTTATCGCTGGATATTGATACTCGCTCCATGATAATCAAACGCTATCAGATGCTCATTGTGACTATATTTATTACTTTATTTGGTTTATTAATAGGCTTAACTATCCATTATTTCCTTTCTAAACAAATTTATTTACCTATTTCCCGTTTACGTCGCAGCATGAAACAAATTTTGCGTAATGAATTTGAAACGGAAATAAAAACAACAAGCCCTGGGGAATTAGGAATCATTGAAAAAGGTTGTGCTCATTTACAAAAAGAATATTTGAATACCTTACGTGATTTAAATCAACATATTGAAATTGCTACTGCTGATTTACAACAAAGTCTTGAGCTTTTAGAAGAAAAAAATATCGAGTTATCTCTTGAAAAGAAGAAAATTGAAGAAAAAAGTCGGCAAAAATCAGAGTTTATTGCCAACATGAGCCATGAAATAAGAACTCCAATGAATGGTGTCATTGGTTTTACCAATGTTTTACTTGAAAGCAAACTTGATCCTTTGCAATTGGATTATGTAAAAACCATCAAATCATCCGCTCAGGATTTATTAGGAATAATTAATGACATTCTTGATTTTTCCAAAATTGATGCGGGAAAACTTCATCTGGATTGTATCCCTTTAAACATTCGTCATTGCATTGATGAGGTACTGACACTTGCAGCACCTAATGCTTATAAAAAGGGTATTGATTTAATTCCAATAACTGAAATCAATGTCCCCAAAATTGTTATAGGTGATCCCTTCCGAGTAAAACAATTCATTAGCAATCTGATCACTAACGCGGTCAAATTTACCGATCATGGCTATGTTTTAGTCCGCACTAAAATAGAGCAGGAAACAGATAAAGATTACACTCTATGCATCACTATTACAGATACTGGATTGGGCATCTCCCCTGAAGATCAAAGCAAACTATTTACAGCATTTAATCAGGCAGATACAAGTATTACTCGTCGCTATGGAGGATCGGGGCTTGGATTAGTAATCTGCAAAAAACTCTGCGAGGAAATGCATGGTCGTATTAGCTTAATCAGCGAACTCAATAAAGGATCTTCTTTTACAGCCCAGATTAAAGTTGGAAAACTGGCTGCTTATGAAATAGAAAAAAACCAGACTCACCCTTTTGCTCAGTTTAAAATGCTGTGTTTTGACGATAATCCTCTACATTTAGAAGCTCTATGTAACGGACTGGGTTATTGGGGGATAGAATGTATTCCTGTTGAGTCAATAAACCAACTTCCAAAAGCATTAACGCAAAACAAAGACTGCAATATTGCCTTTCTCAACGTCAATAAAGGTTGTGAGCAACAGATTGCTAAAATGATTTCAGAACATAATTTTTTCCCTTATGTACTCATTTCTAAATGGTTTATTAGTGATTACATCTCGCTCGGAGCGCAAGGTTTTTTATATAAGCCAATTAGTATTCAAAAGCTGCAAGAAGTGATTGAATTATTAACGAATCAAGATAAAGTAGAAAAACCTGTCAATCATGAATTAAATGGTCTAAGAGAGCAATTACGTTTTCTTCATCCTGATCTACTTATTGCTGAGGACAATCCGGTCAACAAAATGTTGTTAAACTCTTTACTAGGCACCCATGCAAATATTACCTCAGTTGATGATGGCGAAATGGCTGTAGCCGCTTCTGATGACAAAAAATATAATCTTATTTTGCTTGACTTACAGATGCCTAAATTAAATGGCTTAGAAGCGGCTCGACTCATCCGTCAAAAATCGCGAGTAAACAGTCATACACCAATAATTTTGATTAGCGCTAACGGTAGCGATGTAAATAACGTAGAACTCAAAAAATCTGGTGTTGATGTTTGCTTGCAAAAACCTGTAGATGAGAAACAGTTACTGATACAAATCCTGAGGATTGCAGATAAAGCCAAATATTCCGCCATTGATTGGCAATTATGCGTGCAAAAAGTATCTGGAAATCAGATACTTGCAGAAGAATTTCTTGAGCGATTTGTGGAGGAACTACATAAAAATAGAGTAGAGTTTATTCAATTAATGAATGCAAAAAATATGAAACAATTAGGAGAAGCAGCCCATAAACTTCATGGGGCATGTTGCTTTACTGGCGTACCCACTTTACAGAAAAAAGTAGTCCAAGTAGAAACATTAGCTGCAAAAGGTATTCCAATTGAAGAGCTAACCATTCCGTTTGCTGAATTAATTCAAAGTATTGATGCTGTAATTAGTGAGTATGGAAATCAAAAAATAAGAATTTAAGGGGGAACTAATGACCATAAAAAATGCTATATATGCTCAATCAGGTGGGGTGACAGCGGTAATTAATGCATCAGCCTGCGCGGTAATCCAAACCGCAAGATTATATCCTCAACATATAGGGAAAATGTATGCTGCCAAAAATGGAATTATTGGAGCATTAAATGAAGAACTCATAGATACATCACTTGAAAGTGATGCAGATATTGCCAAATTATTACAAACTCCTGCTGGAGCTTTTGGTTCCTGTCGACATAAGTTAAAAAATGATGGTGAAGAATATCAACGTCTGATTGACGTTTTTAAAGCGCATAATATTGGTTATTTTTTTTATAATGGTGGAGGCGATTCACAAGATACCGCACATAAAGTATCTCAACTAGGTGCCACCATGGGCTATCCCATCACCTGTATTGGCATACCCAAAACTGTAGATAATGATTTGCCTTTCACTGATGCATGCCCTGGATTTGGTTCTGTAGCCAAATATGTGGCTGTCTCCACCAAAGAAGCCGGTTTTGATGTAGCCTCAATGGCCGCATCATCTACAAAAGTTTTTATTCTGGAAGTCATGGGACGCCATGCTGGATGGATTGCGGCAGCAAGCGGATTAGCCAGTCAAAATCCTGATGAGCCACCACATATTATTCTGTTACCTGAAGTCGCATTTGAGCCTACAAAATTTCTTAGTAAAGTCGATGAGTGTGTCAAGACATATGGTTATTGCGTTGTGGTTGTTTCAGAAGGTATCCGTAATTTAGAAGGTAATTTTTTGAGTGATGCCGGGCTTCGTGATGCCTTCGGCCACGCCCAATTAGGCGGCGTTGCGCCAGTCATAGCACAGTTAATAAAAAATGAACTTAATTACAAATATCATTGGGCAGTTGCGGATTATCTACAACGCGCCGCCCGCCATATCGCATCAAAGGTTGATTTAGATCAAGCTTATGCACTAGGCAAAGCTGCCGTAGATTACGCCATAAAAGGCCATAATGCCATCATGCCCATTATCATTCGTGAACAAGATGAGCCCTATCAATGGTCTATTGGTCATGTTGCTTTAGCCGATGTTGCCAATCAAGAAAAAGCTATGCCGGCAGAATATATTGCTACAGATGGAATGGGAATTACAGCTGCATGCAAGCGATATTTATCGCCTTTAATTCAAGGTGAAGCCTATCCTGACTACATCAATGGTTTACCTGATTACGTTCGTTTAAAAAATCAACTGGTACCAAAAGCACTAAAATAAACAACGCAGCTTAAAGATTTTGTAGATTGGGCCCCTGGCCCAACAAAAATCCGGGGTATAAACACCTAGAATATACAATCTTATCCAGTTTCTGCTACAATTAAAAAAGAATAAGAATCAAGTAGGATTCTTATTTTTCTGCCAGGGTTGGGCGTAATGTTGTTGAGCCTAGTTGTATTGTAAGTTATTTGATAAATAGACTTTTATGAGTCTAATATATCAATGAAACAAACATTAGGAGCTAATAATGAAACAAAAGGGTTTTACTTTAATTGAATTGATGATAGTAGTGGCAATAGTGGGTATTCTTGCTGCAATTGCTATCCCTGCTTACCAAGATTATGTAGTTAGGGCTCGTGTTACAGAAGGATTGAGTCTAGCCTCTTCAGCTCAGACAACTATCGCTGAAAATGCAACAACAGGTGCCGCTGATTTAAGTCTGGGTTGGACACAACCTCCAGCAACCAATAATGTGCAAAGTGTAGTAGTTACTCCAGCTACCGGAGTAATTACAGTAACATATACTGCGCTTGCACAAGGTGTTGTACTCACATTGACACCAGCATCTAACGGAGCTGCTCTTGTTGCCGGAACACCGCCAACAGCTCCAATAACTTGGGTTTGTGCTGTAACTAATGCTGCAAATGATAGATATGTTCCTGCAAATTGTCGAATATAATAATATTCACACTTAAAAAGTCGCTTTTTGGCGGCTTTTTTATTTTATTTCAACTATATATAAGAGTTAAATATGCTACGTAAAAATCGAATTGAAGGATTACTCAATCAAAAATTGATGCCAGTGTACTTAAGTGTCGAAGATGAATCAGCCAATCATCATGTACCTCAAGGGGCACAAACACATTTTAAAGTCACTGTTGTTTCTTCGCAATTCATTGATACATCACAAATTTCACGACATAGACTATTAAACAATTTGCTTAGTAAAGAATTTGAACTAGGTTTACATGCATTAAGCATGCATTTGTTTACTCCTGAAGAGTGGGAAAAAAAGAACAAAACGGTAATGAAGTCTCCTGCGTGCAGAGATGGATTTAACAATGAAATACAATAAAATAAATAGTAACGTGTCTGCGTAACTTCCTATATAATGCCTGTATTTTAACATAACGAATTAATTAATGAACAACTGGTCTTCTGAAAAAATATCTGTATTCGCTTTAATTTTGCTTATTACTGGAGCAATTGACAGCATTAGAAATTTGCCTGCAACAGCACTATTTGGATCTTCATTAATTTTTTTCTTTATCTTTTCAGCGCTGGTTTTTTTAATTCCCGTTGCTTTAGTATCAGCCGAGTTGTCGTCTACTTGGTCTGAAGAAGAAGGTGGTATCTATAGCTGGGTAAAACATGCTTACGGAGAAAATCTGGCATTTTTTACCATTTGGCTGCAATGGATCAATACTCTAGTGTGGTATCCCACTATTTTATCTTTCATCGCAGGAATCTTAGCCTATTTAATTAATCCTGAATTAGCACAAAATAAATATTATTTAATTGCGGTTATCCTAATTATATTTTGGTCATTAACTTTCGTTGCTTTATCAGGATTACGTGCTTCAGCCCATTTTGCAGGTTTTTGCGCCATTTTAGGTATGATACTACCTATGGGATTTATTATTATTCTTGCAATAATCTGGGTCATGAAAGGCAATCCACTCGCAATTAGTTTAAGTGTGTCAAATTTACTACCTAAATGGACAGATAGCCAATCGTGGGTGTCTCTTACTGCAATTATGACCTCATTTTTAGGCATGGAGCTCGCAGCAGTTCATGTTCGTAATGTAAAAAATCCACAAAAGAATTTTCCCCGAGCTATGTTTTTTTCAGTATTACTTATCTTAACTACAATGATCTTTGGTTCTTTAGCAATTGCTTTTGTCTTACCGAAAGAAAAAATTAGTCTTATAGATGGCGTATTACAAGCCTTCAATAATTTTTTTCATGTCTATAACTTAACTTGGTTAATGCCGATTTTGATTGTACTTTTACTTTTAGGTAGTTTAGGCAGCATGATCAACTGGATTATTTCGCCAGCTAAAGGCTTACTCATGGCTGCTAATCATAATTTTTTACCAAAATTCATGTGCCAATTAAACAAACATGGAGTTGCTTCAAGAATACTAATTACCCAGGCAATTCTTGTGACTCTCTTATGTAGTGGTTTTCTCTTATTTCCAAGCGTGAATGCTATTTATTGGTTATTTACTGCATTAAGTACTGAACTATATATTATGATGTATGTTTTAATGTTTCTTGCTGCTTGGCGATTAAAAAGTAAGTTTGAGCATCTTAAACGCCCTTTTGCAATACCTGGAAAAAAATTGGGTTACTATTTAACCTGCATCTTAGGCTTGTGTGGATGTACGATGACTTTAATTGTAGGTTTTATCCCTCCAGTTGAATTTATGAATTTCGGCAGTGCGGCCCATTTTCGCCTAGTGTTTTCTTTAGGGATAATATTAATGATGATTCCTGCATTTTTATTATTTTGGCGTAAAAAATATAGAGGCAATTGACCCCCAACGCATGAGGCACTCCCATGAAGTTAAGGAAAAGTGGCTTTTAAAATTTAGGTTGGGCCCCTGGCCCAACATGAGCCTCCCTCTGACATATAGCCCTTTGTTGGCCAGGAGCCCAACCTACCTTCTTTAATGGCAATGTGGCGAGCAGGCTCATTTCCTAAAGTTTATCCTTTTCCTCCAAAGAAAGAACTCGAGCTTCATGTTCCAGCATCACTGGAATATCATCGTGAATAGGAAATGCTAGTCGATCAAATTTACAGATGAGCTCTTGTTTTTTTAACAATAATTTTCCTTTACATAAAGGACAAACCAATATTTCTAATAATTTTTTATCCACAAAATGCTCCTAATGAACTAAGTCACTTTATTACGTACATATACAGGTTGTGCCTGGGTAGCTGCAACTGGTTTTAATCCTGAAAACTGGACGAATTGAATCATGGTTGCAGCAGAAGGATATATAGTTACTCGATCACTGATTTGTGATTTTATAGTCTGAGAAAAGTCATCCCAATATAAATCGATACCCACTCCAGCAAGAACAATCCTTTGTTGTTCAGGAACAACAAGTTCATGCACAGGACTTACGCGCTCTTCTATTACCCATTGTTGTTCAGCAAAATAAGCCCAGTACATTTCATGCATACGCGCATCCAATACTGCTAATACGGGTAAATTATTGGTTTGCATTTGTTGACGCACTGACCAAGCAATCGCAACTAAGCTACTCACTGGAATCACACCTAAATCGTTAGCATAAGCCAAGCCCTTAGCCATGCTGCACGCAATACGCAAACCGGTAAAACTTCCAGGACCACAACCAAACACTATGGCATCCAACTGATTCATTTGTAAACCCGCATTAACCATTAATTTATCAATCATCGGCAAAACAAATTGTGCATGCGTTTTTTGATTACTCTGTTCTTCACAAAGCAACTCTTTACCAGTAAATAAGGCCACACTGGCTATTTCAGTAGAAGTATCAATCGCTAACAGTTTCATAATCCAGCTCTAGTTCTCTAATAAATTTCAATACTTTTTGTTCGTCACGCGTTTTGGGTAACTGCGGTAAACTGGCTAATATTTGTCTTCCATACTCCCTACTGGTAAGACGAGGATCTGCAATCATTAACACTCCTTTATCCGTATTATCACGAATTAAGCGCCCTACCCCCTGCTTTAAAGCAATCACAGCACCAGGCAAAGATAACTCATCAAAACCAGATAAACCTTTTTCCTTCAAATAAGCCATTCTACCGCGAATAATAGGATCAACTGGGCTTGAAAAAGGTAATTTGTCAATAATAACACAAGAAAGAGCTTCTCCCTTAACGTCCACCCCTTCCCAAAAAGTTGCAGTTCCCAATAAAACGGCATTACCCAATTGCCTAAAACGCTCTAACAAAATAGGTTTTGCCTCAGATCCTTGAACTAATAAAGGATAGTTTAAAGTACTGCCAATCATTTGGGCAACTTGTTTTAAAGCTTTATGGCTAGTAAATAAGAAAAAACATCTCCCACCTAAAGCTTCGATCAATGGTATCGCTCTGGATAGCAGTGCTTCATAATAAGCAGGGTTCTTAGGATCGGGTAACCCTCTGGGTAAATACAACAATGCTTGCTGCTGGTAATCAAAAGGACTTGGCAATAGCAAAGTCTTGGCATCATCTAATCCCAGAGGTTTACAAAAACAATTAAAAGAGTCCGCCATCGTTAAAGTTGCCGAAGTAAACACATAGGTACAAGCCTGACGTTTAAGCAGCTCACTAAATGGTTCAGCAACATCATAAGGTGTGATATGAAAAACTAAGGTATGTTTAAAACGCTCTACCCAGCGAATTTTGTTATTACTCTCCTGAGTAAAAAATAATAAAATTTTGGTAAATTCAGCTAAGCGTTCTTTGCAGCGTGAAAGTCCAGGAAATTCAGTCATAGAAATCTCATTGAAACATTCCATTAATTCGTCGTTCAATGACAGCCAATTTGCCCAGATACTCATAAAATTTTTGTTGCGTTTTATTTCATCCCAAGCGATTCGCTCCTCAAATCCAGATATATTATTTAATAATTCATCCATGAGTTTATCCGCTTTATGGCTTAAAGATTTTAAGGGTTGATTTGCAAGATCCAAAGCAGGCCATTCTTTAATAAGATCATCAAACAAATCACGGAATTGGCGAGTACCAATGCGTTCACCATTAAAATGTGTGGCTATTTCCGCAAGTTGGTGTGCTTCATCAAAAATGACTACATCAACACCAGGCAATAACTCACCAAACCCTTCTTCCTTTAAGCGAGAATCAGCAAAGAAAAGATGATGGTTAATCACTACCACATCAGATTCTAATGCACGTTTACGTGCTTTGACCAAAAAACAGCTCTCATAATATGAACATTCTGCACCCAAGCAATTATCTACTGTTGAAGTAACATAAGGCCAAACTTGAGAATCCTCACTGATTTCGGGTAATTCAGAACGATCACCATTTTTCATTTGTGGGAGTTTACTTCGCACATGAGCCACTTCATGCGCACATTGCGGGCTTTGAAAATGACCTTCTTCGGAATGTAGCTCAACGCGATAGCGACAAATATAATTGGATCTGCCTTTTAGATTTTGAATGCGAGAAGATAAGCCTAGGGCTCTGGCTAAAGTAGGCAAATCTTTTAAATACAATTGATCTTGCAAAGTTTTAGTAGCTGTAGAAATCAGTGCTTTTTTGCCACTGAGTAAACAAGGAAGCAAATAAGCAAAGGTCTTACCTGTTCCAGTCCCTGCTTCTGCGACTAAAGTAGAACGTTGATCAATTGCGCTGGCAATAGCCACAGCCAAATCAGATTGTGGCGCACGAGCCACAAATCCAGGAATTGCCGTTGAAAGCCTTCCCTTCTCACTAAGAAATCGCTGACAAGATTCAGCAAGTGAGGTGATTTCTATCACTCTTTCTGCAAATATTGAAGTTTATCCTTAACTTCTTCCCAATCTTTAGCATCCGGTGGCCCATCCTTTTTGGCAGTAATATTAGGCCAAGTTTGACAAAGCTCTGCATTCAGCTCTTTAAATTGCTGTTGCTCATCACTGAGATCATCCTCAGAAACAATCGCGTTTACGGGGCATTCAGGCTCACATAAAGCACAATCAATACATTCATCAGGATGAATCACTAAAAAATTAGGTCCTTCATAAAAACAATCGACAGGACACACTTCCACACAATCTGTATATTTACATTTAATACAACTTTCTGTTATTACAAAAGTCATGATGAACCTTTTGGCTTGGCTTAGAATAGTTAATATTAAAGCATAAAAGAGTAGTTTATAAAATGAGTTAACTTAATTTTTAGTTAAGGATAAAATGCTATACTCGTCCTATAGAGAGAATAATTCGAGGTGCATTATGGTTCAAGTACAATTCGTATCTGGCAACTACAAAGAAATATGCCAAAAAGGTATACCTGGGTTAACTCCGAGTTGGCTTTTTTACACTGATAATTCCTCTCATGAAATTCTCAAAGATATTCATCGCCAACTATTTCTTCATACAAATGGCAAAACATTTGATGATTTTATTGCAGCATGGATATCTCCTCATGCTTCAAAATCTTATACGCAAGGAAATATAACGGCTACACTATTTTCTAAAATGCCACACTTTATGTATTATGTGGAACCATTTAAAGAGAAACTCGATAATAAATATAAGAATAACGGAACAGATATATGGACGAAATGTGGAGAAAACAAAACAGACATTAGTTTTGCCTTTTTTGATGATGATGGAGTTCCATGTGGTTTTAGTCTTTATTTGACCAACGATGATGAAGGTAAACCAAATACTTGGGTAGTATCAGTAATTCGAAATACAACTGCTGAACCTGAATATAGAGAAGCTATTATATTCGGTCCCCAAGATATTCTTAGAGCCCCAAATGATCCCCTTGTATCTCTTACGGATGCGGAAAAAAAATTATCCTCTTTTATAAATTCCAAAGAGCTTGCTAATCATTTAAAAGATATTTTTTTGGCAAATGGAGAGGTTGATATTAGCAAATTAAGTAAATTTGAACCTAATAAACCTTCTGAAAAAGATAATGTAGGCTTGTTTATAGGTCATACTACCAAAACCGAGGCATTAATAACACAAGAACCTCTCTTGCAAGATTGGAAATTAACTACAGAAGAATTTAATCTTGTTAAAAATAAAGTAAAAGAAAAACAATCTGAAGCTATCACTAAAGCTTTTGATTGCTATGATTTTGAGGTAAAAAAAGATCATAAAAAAGATATAAAAAATATAGAAAATGAATTAAAACAATTTGAAAAACAGTTCATTGAATTAAAAAAATATAAAGAAAATTTGAATAATTCAACAGACTATCAATCAAAATTGAAAAAATATACAGAAAAGAAGAAAAAATTAGAAGAACATACCCAAAAGTTGAGTGAGTTAAAAAAATATAAAGAAAATTTGAAAACCTCAGAACAATATCCCTTAAAATTAGAAGACTATAAAAATAAGTTCAACCAATTTAAAGACTATAAAGAAAATTTGAAAGATTCAAACGAATATAAATCAGAATTAGAAAAATATGAATCTACACTTTTAATATACAAAGAGAGGCTAGCCTCTAATAAATTTAAGTTAGATAATATTCAATTGGATCCAAATAAGATTTCACAGTCAGTAAGAGAATCCAATAAGCAAACATTTCTTCGTAGAAATGCTGTACCTTCATTCTTTGGCTCAATAGGAGTTCTTGGTGTAATTAGCCTTACTTTAATCGCCTCTGGTGTTTTTGCTCCATTTGGCCTAGTGTTATCGGGTTTAACCTTTATCGCAGCACTTGCAGGAATTGCTATTTCTGGGCTGGTAACACTTACTAGTGCTGCAGTAGTTTGGCGTAAAGAAAGTCAGTTACGAGAGTACAGTTGATTTAAACAGTTTATCTAATGAAAATACTGCTATAGAAATCATGTTAATGTCAAAACTTAAAAAAATTAACCCACATATTAAATATGAAATCTTAGAACAGTTCAAACCAATTACTCCAGAAAAGTTTCCGCAAATCATATTGATTACTAGTTTTGAAAGAATACTTAAAGAAATCAATAGTAATATTGACCTACACGAATTAGCGAAAAAAGGAGAAATTACTCTTGAGGGCATTCTAAAACAAGCTGAGAAATTGGATATAAAAAATGAGAATGAATCCTATTTAAGAGCCCTTTTAGGTGCTGGTTTGACAATGGAAGAATTTAAAGAACTAGAGCAAAAGATAAATGAAATAAAAGAAGATACTAAATCTTTTGATGAGGAATCTTCCTTTGTTATAAAGGAGGATTCTGAAAATGAACATAAAGTTAATGTGGGAACTGGTTTATCCAATGAACTGCGGGAAGAGATTAAAGAATTTCATGATACCCTTCTTAGTCTTACAGGTGAAAATGATAGTCGTGTTCTTTTTCTTAACAAAGTATTAGAGCGCGGTGAACAAGAATTAGAAGAAGCCTCTAACGTTAAGGTTATACTACCAACTAATATGCCAGAGGTAATAAAAAATAAATCAGACGTTAATATTGAGGAGCTACCTACACAAGGTATTCAAACGACTAATCAAAACAAATAATATTTCCATAGTTTGATGTATAGAATATTGGATTGATATAAGTATAGGGATGTAGGTTGGCTCCCCTGGCCCCACAAAGGGCTATATGTTAAGCTTGCATTCATTTTGAGCTAGGAAAGCCAGGACACTGCGATTAAGTAAGGATTTTGTAGGTTGGGGCTCCGGACCCAACAACAGGCTACATGTAAGGCGGATTCATGTTGGGCCAGGAACCAATCTACATCAATTCGTAGTGATAGCTCGTGACTTGTCCCGAAGTAGTTTCATTAAATTTTAATCATGGAAAGTGTTATTACAAACACTTCATGGCATAAGGAAGATATTATGACAGCACCGACTTTATTTCATTCACCTATGAATGGCTTTATTCATCAAGAAAGTGTAAGAAAGTACGAGCAACAATTAGCTAAAAAAAAGAACCATTTAATGAATGCTCAAGAGTCTTATCATAAGGCTTCAGATTTGATAGATCAATTTAAACAAGATGTCTCAACGGCCAAAGAAGAATTAAGACTCCTCGAAAAAGCATTAACTCATTCTAAAGACAGCAAGAAAATAGAAAAATTAGAATTGCAAAAAAAACAGTACGAACTTTTTATTGAATCTGCTCCTAAAAAACTAGAACCAATCATCCAACGCCTAGATCGATTAGCTGAAAATATCCAAAAATTAGAAGATGATATTAAAGAAATAGAAAATCTTCGAACAGAACAACCTCACCCATGATTTATTCATGGGTATCTGGGCAAAGCCCAATTAATCTATAAATCAACATTTTGAAAAATTTCTTTCACAAAATTTTTGAGATTTATCCCATAAATACAATACAAAATCTTCTGCTGATTCTTTAGCGAAATCAAAAGCAAATTGAGTATTTATAGCGAGTTTATCTTTCATATGCATTTTTGGATCATTATTCAGACTATTATATTTTTTGGCCAATCCCATAAAAATTGTCTATATTTATAAACAACTAGGATTATTTTATGCAATAGAACTACCAAGTGGGTTTTAAGTAAAACTGAGAGTTTGTTTGCTACAGGTTATAAAGGGAGTTATTATGCCTATACATGAGAGACGTCAACATTTTCGAATAGAAGATCATATCTATTTTAACTACCAAATTATGGAGTCTGGAGAAATTTGTTCTGATCGCGCCATAACCGATCAACTTTTAGGCAAAAATGGACAAAGATATCTGGAGGCAGCACATTATTTTCAAGAAATTGATTATGAGTTGACTGAATTAACTCAAGTGATCGCCCTGAAAGATCCAGCAATAGCCCACTATCTGAATCTATTAAATACAAAAATAGATTTTTTATCCAGACAAATGCTGATGACAAGCTCTCTTGAACTTCGTAAAGTCAACATTAGCCTCGGTGGAATGGCATTTAAAACCACAGAACTTATTAAAGAAAATTCTCATTTAAAAATGGTGATACATACTAAACCCAAAATGATACCTATAATTATTTATGCGACAGTCGTGTATAGCCAATATATAAATGATCATACCTACCGTACAGCTGTGACATTTAATAGTCTAACAAATGAACAAGAACAACTTCTATCTCAACATATTTTATTAGCCCAAGCAAAAAATCGCTCAGACTAGGGCCTGTTTAAAAACTCTAAAAAATAAATTATTTAAATTTTAAGTACCAAACTGCTGAATAACTCGTAAAATATATATGTTGTTATAAAATTAGAGGCAAAATATGAGCAGAACAGTACATTGTTGTAAATTGAAACAAGATGCAGAGGGTTTGTTAAAACCACCCTTCCCTGGGGCATTAGGCGAACGAATTTTTAATGAAGTGTCAAAGGAAGCATGGAATATGTGGCTATCCCATCAAACCATGCTCATCAACGAATACCGCTTAAATTTAATGGAAGCCAAGTCTCGTGAGTTTTTAAAAGAAGAAATGCAAAAATATTTTTTTGGCGAAGGTTCTGAAAAGCCCTCAGGTTATACTTCTATATAAATAAAATTGTAGATTAGATGCTGTTGACAATTGGCTAGTCCGAACCAATTGTCAACAGACCTATGAGGCAGTTACATCGGTACTAAAGGCATTTTCTCCTCCGATTTTTCAGTAAAAAAGTACTTTTTTATGAGGCATTAGGGATGGGGCTTAATCTAATTAAAAATAAATACTTTGAAAAAGATAACCTATTGTTATATTAATTCTCTATCTTTATTTTAAAATTCATTAGAAAACGAAAAATAATCGTTTTTTTTTAAAAAATTGCAATCAATGCTTGACTCAAAGCTCATCTCGGAGTTTAATAGCAACCACTCGGGGCCAGATAGCTCAGTCGGTAGAGCAGAGGATTGAAAATCCTCGTGTCGGCGGTTCGATTCCGTCTCTGGCCACCATGTAAATCAAGGACTTACGTGGTGGCACTCCGGGGCGCATTCTAAC
>JACPOX010000208.1 GCA_016191305.1 Legionella longbeachae
ACTTGAAAATCAAAAGGTTCTTCAATTAAGGTACCGTCACGATCAATAAATAAAATTTTTTGCATTTTTAAATCCTAAGACATTATTTTGAAAAGAAGATAAAACACTTAGCACAAACTGATTTTGTGATTCATCACCCACTGTGATACGTAAATGATTATGTAAGGTCGAATTTGGTGGAAAATATTTGATTGAGATACCCTTTTTGCTAAACCAGGAGAATATTTCAGTCGCGTAATTGGTTTTAACAAGGATAAAATTTGTTTCACTTGGGTATGTTTTTTCAATTATTGAGAATCGTTGTAACTTCTCAACCAATGCTGCACGTGCCTTTTTAATTTTGTTGCACGCTATGAAAAACCATTCAGGTTTTTCCAATGCCTGCAGTGCTAATTGAATCACCACAGTGGAAAGAGGGAAGGGGGACATAATTTTCTTAAAAGATTGAATTAGATTTTCTTGCGCTAAAATGACACCTAATCGAAGATTAGCCAGTCCGTAGGCTTTAGAAAGAGTTCGCAAAATAATTAAATTATCGAATTGAGAAAGCAAACTACTCGCACTTTGGGCTTCAGAAAACTCGATGTATGCCTCATCTACAACAATGACGGATCGATTCTTATATTCCTCACACAAGCTTGCAATAAAATCTAGATCAATCAGTTTTGCTGTAGGATTATTAGGATTACACAACATGATAATTTTACAATTTTTTTGCCAAAAACTGCGAATATTTTCTGCTGAAAGTTTAAAATTGTTCCGTGGATCCAAAGGATAATCTATCATTTGTGCTTGTTGTAAGTGTACAAAAAATGCATACATGGTAAATGTTGGTGGAAATTGCATACACGCATCATGACCGGCATTTAAAAAAAGACGAGTGATTAAATCAATTCCATCATCAGAGCCACGAGTTAGTAGCACTTGATCGATATTTACTTGATATCGTTTCGCTAATTGTTCTCGCAGTTGATTTTGCATAGAATTGTTTGGATAAAAATTTAAGTCGATATCTGTACTTAGAGCAGCCCAGGGTAGTTCATTGGCATGCAAACGATGTTTGTTTAAACTATCCTCATAAATATAGGGCTTGTTGTTTAATAATTCAGGTCGTATTAAATTAAGTACAGACATTTAATTCTCCTTATTAGCCAGTGATTTCAATCTGATTTCTACGGCTTTAGCATGCGCATCTAGGCCTTCAATTTGGGCTAAAGTGATTGCTGCAGAACCTAGATTTTTGATTCCTTCCTCGCTGATTGATTGCACATTAAATTGGGTCAAAAAATCGAGTGTGCTAAGACCATTGTGGTTTCTAGCAAAGCCATTGGTTGGCAAAACATGGTTTGAACCAGTAACATAATCACCTAGTGTTTCTGCTGCCCAGCAACCAAGAAAAATAGTGCCTACAGCATTGATTTTATCGACCCATGTATTTGCATCTATGCGGTTTATGATTAGATGTTCAGGAGCATAGGAATTGATTATTTTTAATTGTTCTGTTTTATCCGAACATATGATAATCATGCTATTTGCCAGAGAGTTCTTGATTATTTGTGCTCTTGTTAAAGACTTTAATTGCGTTTGTAATTGCAGATTGACGCACTCTGCAAATTTCAAACTTTCACAGATCAAAATAACTTGAGAATCAACCCCATGTTCGGCTTGTGCTAATAAATCGGCGGCGATGAAATCTGGATTTGCTTTATCATCCGCAAAAATCATTACTTCAGAAGGGCCTGCTGGCATGTCGATAGCGGCACCGTAAGGATCAGATGCAATCTGTATTTTTGCTTCAGTAACGTAGCTGTTTCCAGGTCCAAATATCTTGTCTACTTTGCAAATGCTTTCAGTCCCATAAGCCATGGCAGCGATTGCTTGTGCACCGCCTACGGTATAAATGGTTTCTATGCCACATAATCGTGCTGCCACAAGCAAATGTTCATCAATGGAACCTGTTTTATCAGGTGGTGTGCACAATACTTTTACCGGGCATCCTGCGACACGCGCAGGTATGGCTTGCATTAATAATGAGGAAACTAAAGGAGTTTTATTTCCTCCAGGAACATACAAACCGACGCGTTGAATGGGTCGAGATGTACTGTAAATAGAAATCCCTGGGGTGGTAGGAATGGTTTTATTTTCTGGCAATAGTGACTGATGGTAAGTATTGAGGTTTTTAATCGCGACATTTATTGCGGTTAATGCATTTTGGCTAATACGTGCACTATTAATTTTTTGCCTAGGAATCTGTAAACTTTGTAAACGAATGCCATCAAATTGCTCTGTATATGAGTAGAGTGCTTTATCTCCATAAGTACGTACTTGCTTTATGACATCGAGTACTCGGCTTTTTACCGATGGTGTTTGCATCAGTCGAGACAAGCATTGCTTTTTATCAGTTAAGGATAAGTTTTGCCAGTTTTTAATTGATAACATCATATTACTCCAACATTTTTTCTATGGGTAAAACCAATATTGAGCTGGCACCTAGGCTTTGAATGGTTTCTAATGTGTTCCAAAATATTTTTTCGCTAGAAACAACATGTACAGCAACTTTTTCAATGTTTCCTGGTAAGGGTAGGATAGTAGGTGATTCTGCCCCAGGTAATTTTTCTGCAATTCCTTCAAGGGCAGATTTAGGTGCATGAAAAACGATGTATTTTCTTTCCTGAGCTTGTTGTACGGCCTGAATTCTTCGCGCAAGCATGATACCCATGCGTGGGGCAACTTCAATTGAACCTGACAATACAATGCTTTCCGCACTTATTTTTTGATTTCGCAAGTATTGATTAAGTAAATTAGGATAACTCGTGGCAATCCGTTTTCCCTCGAGGCTGCCGGGATTGATATAATCCATTGATTCAGGAATAGCTATTGATAACCGGCAAGTACATGTTCCTAATTCAGCGGTTGTTTTATACAGTTTTCCAGGGTTAGCTAAAGAAGCCTCTAATAAAACATTCTCACCGACTATTCCACCATCACATAGCCTATCAAATACTAATATAGGGATGTCATCATCACGGACAAAAAGTAGATCAATAGGGAAGTTATCTACATGAGTAAGTAATGTATTTGGTTTCATGCGAAACTTCAAACCACATTGTTGTAACAAACTTAAGGATTCTTCGGCTAAGCGCCCCTTTTTTTGTAATGCTAAACGTAAACGATTTTTCACGGTAACTCCATACGATTCGCGATTAGTTCATAACCGCCTGTACCAAAACTTAAGCAGCGTGCAACCCGTGTTATTGTGGTCACACTAACACCGGTTTGTTCATGAATAGTGCGATAGGGTATGCCTTGTCGCAGTAAAGGAATGACTTGCCAGCGGTCTGCCATTGCTTCTAGTTCAGCTGGAGTACACAAATCAGTAAAAAACTGTAGTGCTTCCTCTTTGTTCTCAAGCAAAGTAATCGCATGCATTAAATCGGGAAGAGCAGTATGTTTGGGTGTGGTATGTAGTTTCATGATAATGTATTAATGTAGTGTAACGTTAATGTAATAATATAGATCAATTTTAGTGGTGTCAACAATATTGATAATGAATGAAGGAAGGAACTAACTGAAAACTTTGGGGAAGTGGCGTTTTTTAAACTCGACCTAAGTTCACTAAAGTCGAGTAAATCTTAATCTTTAGGGTCTATTGATCATTCTACTATTCAGCTCATTGTCAACAGACACTAATATTAATTGCAGAAAAAATCAGCAACCATAAATTGCTTGATAAGCCTCGAGCTTTTTCACTTGCTCGTTTTCCTTTGTACTTTTATAAGTGATCGAATTGAGCTTGATGTTCTAATAAGGTTTTGGCATAGAACTGACCAAGTTGATGTAAAGCCCTTCCTTGATAAAATAATCCTGCATTAAAAAAATATGGGCTGAGTCGTCCTGACTTCAAAGTAAATTCGCCAAACTTTAATACTTGGCAATCAAGCGCTAATTTTATGAAAGCTGATTTAGTATGATTCATAGTGTGTTTCCAAATAAAATAATTCTTAGAAATATCCCAAAATTTAAAAAAAATCCTTAACAATCAATAAAAAACTGTTATGCTAATTCTACGTGCGTAATATTTCGTACATAAAGAAAATGTTTATTATAGCCTAAAGATTCGTTTGTAGTTATTTTTATGCTGAAAATAAACATCTGTACTGCTTAGATAAGTAAAAAGCTTAAGACTCAGGGGATAGCTAATGTCGAATAGAGAAACGGGCCATGTTAAATGGTTCAATGAAAAAAAAGGATTTGGGTTTATTATTAATCAAAACGGTGATGATATTTTTGTACATTACAAGGATATTCAAGGGGTTGGATTTAAAACACTTCATGAGAACGATCCAGTGTCTTTTGTGCTTGATAAAGGACCTAAAGGTTTAAAAGCGCAAGAAGTTACTGTCATTGCTGAATAAGTACTCTAACCGATTATAGATTCTAAGCTATCGTTACACTATCTGCATAACTTGGATTAGAGCGCTGAATAATTTATACGTACAATCAAAATATGATCTTAATAGATCAAATAAGTTAATTTGTACGTAGGTTTGGGCCCACTGTCCCACAAAGGCCTATAACATTCGGCCGATGTTTAGGTTGGGCCATTGGCCCAACTTACCATCCTATACTTATTTATCAATCCGAACCCGGACAAACGACTAGAAAAGGCAAGATGTTGTTGCAGGAAACACTCTAACTAAAGACAGCCTTTTTATTTATTAAACGTCTATTATTTAAAAAGGAATATCTATGACTATCTATATGTTTCCAGGACAGGGTTCTCAAATGAAAGGTATGGGAATCGAATTATTTTCTCATTTTCCAGATAAAATAAAGCAAGCAGATGATATTTTAGGCTATTCTATTAAAGAGTTGTGTCTTGATGATCCAAAACAACAATTAAGTCATACAGAATACACACAGCCAGCATTATATGTCATCGAGGCTCTTTCTTATTTAGCGAGAGTTGAAGAAGAAGCAAGACCGAAATATCTTATAGGACATAGCTTAGGAGAATACGCCGCTTTATTTGCTGCGGGTGTCTTTGATTTTGTGACCGGACTAAAACTGGTACAAAAACGAGGTGAATTGATGGCTAAAACAAATGGTGGGGGGATGCTGGCAGTAATTAATTTGTCGGAAGAAAGAATTAAATTTTTGTTACAAGCAAATGGGTTGGATACTATAGATTTTGCTAATTTCAACTCACCAAAACAAATAGTTCTTTCAGGCCCTGCTGCAGATATAACTAAGACTCATGAGCTGCTTGCCACAGAAGCTTTAATGTGTGTTCCATTAAAGGTTAGTGGTGCTTTTCATTCTCGATATATGCAATCAGCCGCGAATGAATTTAAAGAATTTATCGATACAGTTGAATTATCAGCACT
>JACPOX010000209.1 GCA_016191305.1 Legionella longbeachae
AATAATTACTTTTGTTCTACTACAAGTCAATTGGCCTATGCTTTACCTTGTCAGACTTTTTACTCTGACATTTTTCAAATAATAGATGCTGGACCATCAGTTAGACGAAGTATGCTTGATTGGGGATTGTTTCACGTGAAACGTGAGTATCTTTTTATATTGAAAGAATATAAAAAAGTACTCCAACAACGTAATGCCCTCCTAAAAAAACATGCACCTTATAGTCATTTTATTCCTTGGGATAAACAATTATCTGATTTTGCAGATCAATTGCATCAACTACGCGAAAACTATTTTCAGCGATGGCAAAATGAGTTTATAAAAGTTTTGAATGAATTAACTGATCTTGATTGTAAACTAATTTATCTTAAAGGTTGGGATAGAAAGAATACTGGTAAAAATCTAGAACAAATTCTTGTTGAAAATTTCAATAGTGATCAACAAAAATTTTATACTCAATATGGCGCTCATCAAGCCGATATTCTTATAGAAACGGATAGATATAAAGCAAAACATGTCTTGTCACGAGGACAACAAAAAATTATTCTTTTTGCGATGAAGATGGCTCAATCACATTTTCTTGATAATGAGTGTTTGTATTTAATAGATGATCTGTCATCTGAACTTGATGAGGAAAATCAACGAAAAATTATCATTTATTTGTCAAAGCAAAAAGGACAATTTTTCATTACTACAACATCGCAACTTAATTATGTCAATGCCTACATTTCTACTGAGCATTATTTGAGATATCATATTGATGAGGGAATATTAAAACCAGCTTAAAAAATGTTTCACGTGAAACAAGAAAAGAAATCTATAGCCTTTCTACCTAGTAAAAAGGCGACTAAAACAGGGTAAAAATACTTGCACCCTGTCTTTGTTTAGAATTTAATATGGTAAAATCCTTTCAAGCCATAGACAAATTCTGGCCATCATTGTGAGATTTTCCATGTTCAATGAGTTTATGTTTTTTTTCAATAATTCTTTACGCGCTTCAGATATATTATTAGTACCCTAATCATGTTTTACATCAAAAAAGTTAAGCATTTTTTCCTCTTTATAATTAAAAGATACTGATAATTTATATTAAAAAACTCTGTAAAATTGATATTCTAATTTTGTTGAATTGTTTAATAAAAAATATGCGCAATAAAAGAACATCAATTTTGGTTATTACTTTACCAATGGAATATGTATGCAAATGAAATAAAAGGATAATGCACGACCTTTAAAGTTCCCCCCTAACACATATAAACTTAGTTTGAATTATGCTATAATAATGCATTTGAAATAGGGTTAAGAGGATCACCTAATGAGCGTTGACGCCAGTTACGATTCAAATAATATTAAAGTCCTAAAAGGCTTAGATGCAGTAAGAAAAAGACCAGGGATGTATATCGGTGATACAGATGATGGTACAGGTCTTGTTTACACGGAGTAGGTGTATCTGTAGTCAATGCTCTATCTGAAGAGTTACATTTAACGGTCCGACGTCATGGGAAAGTCCATGAACAGCACTATCGAAATGGAGTTCCTGACACAGCAATGGCAGAAACAGGTGATGCCGTCTCTACTGGTACCCAAATTTGGTTTAAACCGAGTGCAGCAACATTCACAAATATTGAATTTCACTATGATATTTTAGCAAAACGTCTAAGAGAATTATCTTACTTAAACTCAGGTGTTTGCATTCACTTATTTGATGAGCGCTCACAAAAACAAGATACATTTCACTATGAAGGCGGTATAAAAGCTTTCGTCGAGCATTTAAATAAAAACAAAACAGTAATTACTCCTACTGTTTTTTCTATGATTGCTGAAAAAGACAATATCGTTGTTGAGCTTTCAATGCAGTGGAATGATTCCTATCAAGAAACACTTTATTGTTTTACCAATAATATTCCCCAGCGTGATGGTGGAACTCATATGGCAGGATTTAGAGCCGGACTAACTAGAACTTTAAACAATTACATCGAAAGTGAAGGTTATGCCAAAAAAGCCAAAGTATCTCCAACAGGAGATGATGCGCGCGAAGGTTTAACTGCCGTACTCTCTGTAAAAGTACCTGATCCTAAATTTTCCTCACAAACAAAAGATAAATTAGTTTCATCTGAAGTAAAATCAGTTGTTGAGTCCAGCCTTTCCGAAAAATTCAATGATTTTCTTTTAGAAAACCCCTCAATCGCAAAAGCAATTGTTGCTAAAATTATTGACGCAGCAAGAGCTCGGGAAGCAGCGCGACGTGCCCGTGAGATGACGCGACGCAAAGGGGCGTTAGATATTGCTGGATTGCCTGGAAAATTAGCAGATTGCCAGGAAAAAGACCCTGCTTTATCTGAGCTTTATTTGGTAGAGGGAGACTCAGCAGGTGGTTCAGCGAAACAGGGAAGAGATAGAAAGTTCCAGGCTATTTTGCCATTGAAAGGAAAAATATTAAACGTTGAAAAAGCGCGTTTTGACAAAATGCTTGCTTCTCAAGAGGTAGCGACACTGATTACCGCTTTAGGTTGTGGTATAGGGCCTGATGAGTATGATCCAGATAAAGTGCGTTATCATCGAATTATCATCATGACCGATGCGGACGTAGACGGGTCTCATATTAGAACCTTACTTCTTACTTTTTTCTACAGACAGACCCGCGAACTCTTAGAACGCGGTTATATTTATATCGCTCAACCTCCTTTGTATAAAGTAAAACGCGGAAAACAAGAGCAATATGTAAAAGACGATGAAGCTTTGTTTGAATACTTAACTCAAAGTGCTATGGATGGAGCTGCATTTTATCCAGCCAAAGATGCTCCACCTATTACCTCAATGGCGCTAGAAGAATTAGTACATCAATTCAGACGCGTTGAGAAAATTATCAAACGCTATAAAAGAAGATACCCTACAGATATTCTGAAACGAATCGCTTATTTACCCATATTACATAATGAGGATTTTAATCAGCAAGATAAAATAGCAAACTGGTGCAAACAACTGCATTTAAGTTTACAGCAGGTTGGAAGCAAAACTGAGCAGTATAATGTGGATGTACATACTGTTGCCGAGACAAACCAATTTATACCCAGAATTATTGTTACTCAGCATGGTATGGATAATTATATACCAATGAACGCTGAATTTTTCTACTCTAAAGACTATAAAGAAATGGTTGGTTTGGGATCAAAATTATCTAGTTTGGTTGAAGAGGGAGCATATATTAAGCGTGGGGATAAAGAATTAGCCATAGAAAATTTCGAACAAGCTTTAGACTGGTTAATGGACGAGGCGAAAAAAGGCCAAACCATTCAGCGTTATAAAGGTCTTGGAGAAATGAATCCCGAGCAACTTTGGGAAACAACTATGGATCCTGCGGTGCGTCGTATGCTGCAAGTGAGCATTGAGGATGGTGTAGCAGCAGATGCAATATTCACCACCTTGATGGGTGATAATGTTGAACCCAGAAGAGAATTTATCGAGTCTAACGCTTTGGATGCAGAAAATATTGATATTTAATGTGATTAGTATTTAACATATGGAGGTGGTATGAAACTAGATAATTTGCAATTTAAATGGCTTATTACTCCATTTCTATTAGGAATTTTAAGTACTCAAGCTAATGCATTGACAAATGATCCTGGTATCGTCCATCATCCTATCCGTTATAAACCTAATGTGCCACATTTTATGCCTACCGGATTAACCCCTAGCCAGGTGCGTACCGCTTATGGATTTGATTCGATCAATTCGCAAGGAAAGGGACAAGTAATTGCAATTGTGGATGCTTTTGATCATCCTAAAATTGAATCTGATTTAGCTGTTTTTTCCAGATATTTTAAATTGCCTGCTTGCACCATCAATAATGGTTGTTTTCAGAAAATTTATGAGAGCGGGAAAAAACCAAGAACAGATGCAGGATGGGCAGGAGAAATTGCTCTAGATGTCGAATGGGCTCATGCAATGGCTCCTGAAGCTAAAATCATTTTAGTGGAAGCAAAAAATGATAATATGCAAAGCTTAATTGATGCTGTACAAGTTGCGATAATAAATGGTGCTACGGTTGTCTCAATGAGCTGGGGTGTAAGTGAGTATGCAAAACAAACCACTTTTGACCCTCTATTTCAAAACTCCAAAGTAACTTTTGTTGCTTCATCAGGAGATAATGGTCACGAAATATTATATCCCGCTGCCTCTCCCTATGTACTTGGAGTAGGAGGAACTACACTATATGTAGATTCATTGGGAAATTATCAAGGTGAAACCACATGGTCAAGAAGTAGTGGTGGATTAAGCGCTGTAGAAACATGGCCTGCAAGTCAAAAAGGTTTGCCAATACCTAAATCCAAACACATGCGTGGGGTCCCAGATGTAGCATATAATGCAGATCCTGATACCGGTTTTTCAGTTTATAATTCAATTCCTTATGAGGATAACATTGGTTGGGCAGTTGTCGGCGGAACTAGTGCCGGCTCACCACAATGGGCTGCCATCATTGCTATAGCAAACTCAGAATATTCTAAAGTACTTGGCGCTAATGCCACTAAATTGTTATATGCTGCAGCTAATCCTGCGCATGGAAAATATCATTACAATTTCAATGATATTATTAGTGGAACTAATGGTCAATGTGGTTATTATTGTACAGCACAAGACGGTTATGATTATGTAACTGGATTAGGTTCACCAGAGCTTGGAAATTTAATTAAAGATTTGCCTAATTATTAGGGAAAGCCCCTGGGCATATTAACCGATTTGGGATATTTTATCTGACTATGGACAAAGAGAAATTAAGTCAAAGGACCTTTCCTACAGTTCGGTGTAGTGAGATCTAAGATTAGGGATGTGTAAACAACCTTCAGGGATGTTGCCCTAGTATGGAGGATTCGGAGATGGTATTTTCGTTGATCTCACTGGTAATTCTTGCCAGTAGGAACTTCAGGCTTGTCCTTATTGCTTGTGGTTTTGTGAAACTCTTCAACTAGTACAGATTCTATCTTGGGATAAGTGAATTTAAAACCGAGTTCATTCAAGCGTTTTGGGAGTACTCTTTGTCCTTTGAGTAGTAAATACTCACCCATCTCACCAAAAACAACTTTAATAATAAGCTCTGGTGTTTTAAGAAAGAGAGGTCGTTTCAGTACTTTTGCAAGTTGTTGCGAAAATTCTTGTTGTGAAATCGGATAGGGGCTTGTAATGTTAACTGGTCCAGTTACTCCTTGCTGTTCTATAAGAAAATCAATCGCATTGATTAAATCCTTATAATAAATCCATGATAGGGTCTGCTTACCACTACCCAAAACACTTCCTAATCCTAAACGAAACGCCAGCTCTAATTTTTTGAGCATGCCTTCACCTTGTTTTAGCACGACACCAAATCTTAAGGTAGTCACTAAAATGCCTGCATCGATAGCACTCTTAAGGGACTGCTCCCAGATAAGCCCTATGTGCTGTAAAAAATCATCAGATGACTGAGGGAGAGGAGATTCTTCGTCAAAGGACTCTGTACTGAGTTTTTGCGCACCATAAATTCCTATGGCATTGGCACAAAAAAATCGGGGTTTAGCATGGTGATTGATAAGCCATTCGATCAGTTGCTGATTGGTTCTAGTACGCGACTCAATAAGCTCTTTTTTTACCTTTGAGTCCCAGCGTTTATTGCCAATACTAGATCCGGATAAATTGATGATGAGATCGTATTGTTTGGCATCGTGAAGCTTTAAGTTGTCCCAGGTTAATATGCTCATGTCTTTTGAAAAAATAGACTGGAGTTTCTTTAATTTGCGGGCAAGCACAGTAATCTTATGACTTTCAGATAGGTGATTTGCTAATACTGTACCAATAAATCCAGAGGCTCCTGCAATTAGAATATTCATTGTTTATTTCCTTTAATTCATTAATGCAATAACCACATTGAGATAAGAAGCAAACACCAACCAAAGGAGGTAAGGAATTAATAACCACGCAATTGTTTTGTGTGTTTTTTTACATTCTATCATTAAGAGCAAATTCAAGCAGCTTAAGCTAATCAACCAAAGTGAACTTAGTATTAACCAATGTAGACCAAAAAAGAGTGGCGTCCAGGCCCAATTCATCAGCATTTGTAATACGAAAAGCACAGTAACTTTTTTGGAGGTCACTGTATTATGGTTTGATAAAATCCAGGCAATGACTGCAAGAAGTGTATATAATAAGGTCCAAACAATAAAAAAAACAAACCCGGGAGGAGTTAAGGATGATTTATTAAGATGTTCGTACCAGGGATAAATATTCGCATGAGTTATTAAACCCAGTAAAAAGCCTATGCTTTCAAAAAGCACAATCAAGAACATCAATTTCATTAGCTTACTTACACGCAAAATCATTTCTCCAGATTTGGGGTAGTTCTTCTTTTGTGTTTTATAAGGCTTACTTATCTTTAAATTTATTTGTTTTTATTGAATAAATAGATTAACTTAGTTTTACAAAAAAAGATTCCTAGAGACAATCCTATCTTTTCATATAAGATATGTTTTTTTATTATGAAGTGATTTCAGGATGAAATTTCAGTATATCCCTCTTTTCTTTTTAGTCACTAGCCATTGTGCTATAGCATCTCATTTTCCCCAACCTGAAATATGTCCTGAAGTTAGTGCATTCAATAAATATGAAGAAGTTTTTTTTGATTCCAGTAGATGCCATTATGAAAAACAAGCCATAACTTTAGAGAAATCTTTTTAAGCTGGCCTTAATCCATTTAGATGTGGTAAGGTGCCGCATCCTTGCAGCAAGTACATTCCGTGTACTGGTCCCTTGGTTGACATCCTGTCTTTGAAATTACAGTATAGCTCTTTTGTAGCCATTGTCATTGAGTCGATTGAGCAAGGAAACATAAGAAATATCTCAAATAATGGTGGATATTATCTTACTCAACCCTTTGAAGCAGGCTGCTGTTGGGTAATACAATGAATTCCGCCCCCGCCAGTAAATACATCCAAAGCATCAATCTGAGTAATTTGATAATTAGGATATAATTGTGTGAATAGCTGATAAGCTGCTTTATCTTGTTTTTCATAACCAAAAGCAGGCATAACAATTCCTTTATTAGCCAAATAAAAATTGATGTAAGATAAAGTCAGCCGCTCACCAGCAAGAAATGTTGCAGGGGGTTGCTCCACAGTATAAACTTCCAAATTGCGCCCTTTTGCATCCGTTGCAGATTTCAGAATTTCCAGATTCTCATGCAAAGACATATAGTTTGGATCTTCTTTGTCATGAGTTATTAAGCAGAGTACTTTTCCTGGTCCAATAAAACAGGCTATTTCATCAACATGACCATCTGTTTCGTCATCTAATAATCCTTTATTTAGCCAAATAATTTTCTGCCCACCAAGAAAATCATAAAGATAATTTTCGATCTGGAGTTGACTTAGGTGTGGATTGCGATTGTCATTAAGTAAGCATTCACGGCTGGTTAAAATGGTTCCTTCACCATCCACATGAAAAGCTCCACCTTCCATCACTAGGGGAGCCTTAAAGGATAGTGCCTGACTTTGTTTTATAATTGCTGCAGCAATTTGATTATCTAATTCATAGTCTTGATAATTACCACCCCAAGCATTGTGAATCCAGTCGACACCAGCGAGTTGATGTGCCGAATTTAACAAAAAAGTGGGGCCAGTATCTCTTGTCCATGAATCATTAATGGCTATCGTCATCACTGTGATTTCATTACCGCATAATCTTTGGGCTAACAGTTCATCTCCTGGATTAACGAGCATGGTTACTGGTTCATATTGAGCTATAGCTTGAGCTACTCGAGCATATGCCACCCGCGCTTTTTGTAAGCCTATTTTTGACCAGGTTTCAAGGTGGCAAGGCCATGCCATCCAACATCGTTCATGTGGATGCCACTCCGCAGGCATAAAAAATCCACTTTGTTTAGGAAGCATTTTATTTTCTCCTGACTTTTTCATCTAAATAGGTTAATTGAGAAAAGAGACTTCTTAATTCATTTAAGTATAAAAGTGTTTTCTCTTCTGGTAATTCTGCGTGAATTAACTGTTTTTCATAGGACTGGATTAATTTTTTGGTATCGAAATGAGCAAGATTCAAGACGTTGGTTACTGTATCTCCACTAACTAAATCATTCAATTCAAATTGCCCATCGTCAAAGAGCTTCACATCTAAAGAATTGGTATCACCAAATAAATTATGTAAATTGCCTAATATCTCCTGATAGGCGCCTACTAGAAAAAAGCCTAAAGAATATAAGGCCATACAAGGCGATTTACCGGCAATTGATAGCATTGCTGAGTATGGTAGCAATCGGCATGAGTTTGGGGCGAGACGGAATGCCTTTAATGCCCTGAAGCGATTAGGCATACTAACCGAGACGGTAATACACTATGCATTAGAGGTGTTTGTCTAAGCTGTGAAATGGGGGCTATAGGGAAAATTTGACCAATTGCCCAAGCATCTGGAATGGATTGGAAAAATGAAATATTGCAAAAAACCTTAACTGCCATTTCTTCATTGATTTTTGCCAATAAGATTTCTTCAGCAGGATTATCGACATTTAAGCGTTCTTTAAGTTCCATACAGATATTGGTATAAAATGCCTCAACCTTTGCTTTTTCCTGCAGACTAATCACACCATGTTTAAATAAAGAATGTGCTTCATTTAATGAGTGTTCCGCATAATTGTATATCTCTATAGGCGAAACATTGGTGATTGCTTGATAGGTATCATAAATATCTCGAATAACGTATGAATCTTCATGAGTAATTTCTGGAAGAGAGGGTGCTTTATGGATTATTTCTATATCACTAATATCCGCAATCAGTACGGCATGATGCGCCGTTAGTGCTCTACCGGATTCTGAAATAATATTTGGTTCAGGAACGTTCAAATCTTGGCAAAAATATTGGATAGCTAGAATAATATGCGTGGCATATTCATGCAAACTATAATTCATGGAACAGCCTTGATTGGAATGAGTCCCCTCATAATCCACACTAAGCCCACCACCCACATCAATAGTGTCTATAGGAGCATTTAACTGGCGTAATTCTACATAATATCGAGAAACTTCCTGCATGCAATGACGAATATCATGGATATTGGCAATTTGTGAACCTAAATGGCAATGCATGAGTTGTAAGCAGTCAAGCATATTATTAGCTTTTAATCTATTGACTAGCTCAAGAACCTGTTTTGCATTAAGACCGAATTTGGATTTAACGCCACCTGTATGTTCCCATTTTCCTGCACTTTTACTAATTAAACGGATGCGAACTCCAAGAGATGGTTTAATGTTTAAGCGAGCGGATTCCTTTAAAATAATATCCAGTTCAGAAATTTTTTCAATAACGATAAAGACCTTATGGCCCATTTGCTGAGCAATTAATGCAGTGCGTATATAATAGCTGTCTTTATAGCCATTACAGATTATGATGCTGTTTGGATGATTGCTTAACATACCAATTACCGCCATTAATTCAGGCTTTGACCCAGCTTCTAGGCCTATAGTATTGGTAGGTGATTTTAATAGTTCTCTGACGACACTTTGTTCCTGATTTACTTTAATAGGATAAACAAGCTTATAGTGACCCGTATATTGATTTTCTTCTATAGCCTGAGCAAATGCTTCATAAATACGATGTACTCGGTCATGTAAAATATCAGAGCTGCGGATTAACAGAGGTAAATGTAAACCTGCTCTGTTTGCAGCATTAACAATGGCTTGTAACTCAACTCCTGGCTTGCCAGGAGCCTTACTCATTTCGATATTCCCTTTAGTGTTAATACTGAAGTATCCTTCACCCCAATTGTTAATATTATATAAATTTTCTTCGGATGATGTACTGATATTCATAGTGATGTTGTTCCAAAAGGATTAAGCTAAATTCTGCAGTTAAATAGACTTCTTTGGAAGCAGTCTAATCCACTATGAGCCTCGACTGCAAATGCATGTCTCTCGCTACGATTCAACTGCCGAATTTAGGTTAACGAGGTTTAATAAGTTCAAGATATGTTGCAGGTTCTCGTTGTTGGGCAAAAGGAAATAGTCTTCCCCACAAAGCGCGTTGGTTGAAATCAAGTTCAGCAACTAATACAGCAGGTTTATTCCGTGGAGCCTGCGCCAAAATTTCGCCCATAGGGGTACTGATAAAGCTGCTTCCATAAAATTCTAAGCCATCTTCACAGCCAATGCGATTCACGGCAATGATAAACGTATTGCTCATAATGCCTTGTGCAATCATTACTTTTTGCCACATTGATTGCGTATCTATATCAGGAGCGGTGGGTTCTCCGCCTATAGCTGTAGGATAAACTAAAATTTCTGCACCTTTTAAGCCATAAATGCGTGATAGTTCAGGAAACCATTGATCATAGCATGTTGGCAATCCTAATTGATGTCCTGCAATATGGTGAAGCGGGTAGTTGGAGTCCCCGGCTTTAAAGTAATAGTTTTCATGGTATTTTACACCACTGGGAATATGTTGTTTTCGAGTTATTGCTATAAGCTTACCTTCATTATTATAGGCTACAGCTGTGTTATAGCCTGCATTTTCAAAAAGAGAGGCAGTAATATATACATTATTTGCCTTAGCCATTTTACTGACAAATTGAGCAGTAGGACCATTGTGAATGTCTTCCATAAAAGGAGTACTGTCTCTATCGGAACGGGTACAAAAATAAGGACTTAAAGTAAGTTCTTGCAAACAAACAATTTGTGCGTTTTGTTGTGCTGCTGTTTGTATTCCTGAAGCAAGTTTATCTTGATGCTCCTTGGTGTTTTCATGCCATCTTTCTTGTACTAATGCTACAGTGAGTTTTTCTTGGGTCATTAACCTACCTCTTTTCAAATAAACAGTTAAAATAAAGTGAACTCTACCAGAATATCCGCGGTTTGTCCGCGAGATGAAGAACACCACTGCCATTATTGTAGGCTGGGCCCCTGGCCCAACCTAAATTTCAAAGCCATTTCCCCAATTTTTGGTGCAAGTTGTTCAAATTTATTATTTTGGTGTTAAGCTAAATGTGCGATCCGAATCCTTTTCATTTTCCGAATCTTCGCTATAAAAGCTTTCAGTATCATCATTTTCAATACCCGTTTCAAGCAATAATTCTTCAAGTGATATATGATTTGATAAAGGTATTGTTGATTTAGCAAATAATCCATTTGGATTGTTTGCTAGTGATGTATTTTCTTTATCTTCAGAAATTTGTTTTTTTCTTATGACTTCAGCTATTTGTTTGAATGGATTTGCTTGATCAAATACTTCAGTACTAAGTAGTTCCAGCTGGTGCAGGATTTTTATTCGAACCTCAGCAGATTTTAGAGTTCCTAATTTAGTACCTATTTCTTCTTCATGATCTTTTAATAAAGAACGAAACATGTTTGCGAACATATTACAGGTATCATGGTTAAAATCTCGGCTACTAAAGAATTTCTCTGGATTATCTCCTAATAAAAATTGTTTTATATTGCGATGTAAAGTAAAGGCTACTTGCATTTTTGTAGTCAGTGCACTCTTTGGAAAAACAATATCTATATTGCGAGCAATTTGGCTATGAACCTCTCCTGGTGCACATAGAGCGAGTCTTTCGGCGATGGCTGGCTCATTATTTTTTAATACATTTTTAGCGAGTTCGCTAAAGCGATGGAAGGGGGTTGGATTAAACTCCTCGCCAATTAATAAAGAATGAGGTGCTTTATTTCGTGGATCAAATAATGAAAATATACTTTGTCTTACTTGATATGCTTCACTGATAACAGAATGAAATGAGCCATCTTTTTTAGTTAGATTTCTTAATGCTTCAATCTGCAGACCATAATTTTTAAACTTGGTCATTGGGCAGTCTGAAATTATCTTGGTGGCAAGAATATTTTTTTCTTTATTGCTAAGCGCATTAAGTACCTCAGCATTTTCAGCTAATGCATCGCCATTACTAAACGCTTCGTAGGGATTTTCTAGTTTGATTATTTGCTCATAGGTAAAAATCATTTAATCCTCCTTAATTTAAAAAATGAAAAACAATAGTAACGAATTAAAATTGAACTGTCATGAAATTAATCTAAAGTTTTAGCTAAAAATGTCGAATAAGTGATCAGATACATGTTTTGCCTTTAAAAAATACAATAACAACAAGGAGTGGGCAATGTCTAAAAATCATTTATTACAAGACCCCTTTTTAAACGAGTTACGTAAAGATAAGGTGCCGGTATCTATTTTTTTAGTAAATGGAATTAAATTGCATGGAATAGTGGACTCGTTTGATCAATACGTAGTCATGTTGAAAAACTCTATCACTCAAATGGTTTATAAACATGCAATTTCTACGGTTGTTCCTTCGCGTGCTGTAAAAATACCCACAGAAAATGAAATGGGTGCTAGTGAAGAAACCACCGAAGACTAAAAAAAATCGATTTTCTTTCATAAGCTTATAAGCCAACATGAATATTTGTTAGTTGTAATTAGCAGTTGGTTGGACTTGTAAGCTCAACTTACTTTAGCTACGCTTATTCTTTTTTTCGGAGAATAGGTTAGTGTTTGAACGTCCTCAAGGTGGTGAACGGGCTGTGTTGGTGCAATTAGCACTACCGGGAGTTGATGCAGATAAGGCATTGCAGGAATTTGAAGAGTTAGCTCTTTCAGCACAAGCAGAGATACTGGATTGTGTCCTAGGTACTCGTGTTACGCCTGATGCTAAATATTATGTGGGTAAAGGTAAGGCTGAAGAAATTGCTCAGCTTGTTAAGACACTTGATGCAGAATTAGTTCTCATCAATCATGAATTATCCCCTTCACAAGAACGAAATTTGGAGCGTCTATTTGAATGCCGTGTGGTTGATCGAAGCGGTTTGATTCTCGATATTTTTGCGCAGCGTGCACGCACTTTTGAAGGGAAGCTGCAAGTTGAATTAGCGCAATTACAGCATTTATCGACGCGTTTAATTCGTGGTTGGACTCATTTAGAGCGGCAAAAAGGTGGGATCGGCTTGCGCGGCCCTGGTGAAACGCAGCTAGAAACAGATCGTCGTTTATTAAGAGAGCGTATTAAATACATTAATAAACGTTTGGAAAAAGTACGTTGCAGTAGAGATCAAAACCGTCAAGCCAGACGTAAAGCTTCTTTGCTTACTGTTTCTTTGGTAGGTTACACCAATGCGGGTAAATCAACCTTGTTTAATACTTTGACTGGCGAACATATTTATGTGGCCGATCAATTGTTTGCCACTTTGGATCCTACCATGCGCCAACTTAACTTACCTGGTTCTTCCGCGGTGATTTTGACCGATACGGTAGGATTCATACGTGATTTGCCACATCAACTAGTAGAAGCATTTCGCGCCACATTGGAAGAAACGCAACAAGCTGATTTATTACTGCATGTCATTGATATTTCTGATCCTCATTGGCGAGATACCGTTTTTTCAGTGCAGCAAGTTTTAGATGAAATAGGTGTGCAGAATATTCCTGTGATTCAAGTATTTAATAAAATTGATCTACAAGAAGGATGGACGCCTAAGATCGATTATCAAGAAGGAAGATGCAAAGTATGGATCTCTGCTGCAGCAAATCTAGGAATTGATTTATTAAAAGATGCCATTAGTACACAGTTGCACGGAGCAGTACTTGTCGAAGAGGTAATTCTTAAGGCAACTCAAGCAAAATTACGCGCTCAATTATATCAATTAGGTGCGGTTTTGAGTGAGTTTATTGATGAGGAAGGCGGGTGGATGTTAAAGATACGTCTTACTCATGCACAAAAACAGCGCTTGTTTTCAAGCGTATGAAGATTTTTTGATTATTTGGCCCGCAAAACGCAGGACCACCGTTTGTTTTTTGTCATGTTTGTGTTATAATTATCCTAATTGAATAAGATAGAAGATGATTATGACTCTTAAAATCTTGGCTGGCGGGCTAAACCAGTACGATAAAGAGGTTAAAGATTTAAAATTCCCTGTACCCGTTGAAGAAAGTAGCAAGTGGAGAGCTGTGCCCATGAGCGTTGGTAAGGGCGAATGGGTAGAAGTTGATTTAACTGATAAAGCAAAAAATTGGGAAGGTATTTATACGGATGGGCTTACAGCGTGTGCAGCTATAGCCATTGTAAAATTTGATGAGCAAAATAAAATCTCTAAAGTATGGATGTACCATATAGAGGGAGGATTTAACGAAGACAAAATGCCAAATTTTCCCAAGGGCTTAATAATAATGATAATTATCAAATTCTTGGTAAATTTGGCAATAGTGACAGTACTGATACAGAGCAAATCGAACGTTCGGTTCAAAAAAAAGAGAGTATAGTTTCAGTTTTAAAAGAAAAATATGGCCAGCAAAAAGAAGTTACTCTCATGATAAATCCTGTAAATAGTCTTGGACATCCCACTGGTTTTGCAATTACAAAAGAAGGCTTTATTGGTCTCACTCCAGGCTCCGATCAATATATTGATTCATTTAACCCAGCTGGTATCTCAAGTATGCCAGAGCAAGGACCCTATTTTACAAAGAAAAATATATCGTATAATAATAAGGATACTGCTAACGATATTTATATTAGAGAAAAAGACATTCTGGTAGAGTGGATCAACTGTCTTCCTGATAATGATAAACAAAAGTTGAATACAGCCGTGCAAAAAATTGATGCGCTATCAAAAAACAATTTGGAAGATGCAACCAAAGCACTAATATATACCCGTCATTATTTATATCAAGATCTTTCATCCGAAACAAAGCAAGAAAAAAGCAACGAATATATTGCAAAAATGAATGACCTAGGCAAAGCAAGTTGGGGAACTATAGCCGTGTCTGTGGTGGCCGCTGTAACAGGGCTGGGTTTAATATTAACAGCTTATAATATTTATCAACATTTTAAAATAAAATCAGAACTCAAATCAATTATCGATGAAACTACTCCAGAATCAAACCTAGGTCCGTCTGGAGATAATAAAATTTAAGAATAAAACCATTTGAGAGTCCTTAGGTCTTGAGCGAGAATGTTCCCCATAATAGGTCATCCCCCGATGTTATTAAGTAATGATTTGTAGGTTGGGCCCCTGGCCCAACAAAGGGCTATACGTTAGGCTGATGTTCTTGTTGGACCTTCAGCTGTTCTTTTTACCTATTGTTTCTTCCAGGCCTTTAATATCTAAGCCGCCATAGAGTCTATCAACGAGCTTTCCTTGTGGATTAATAACAAAGGTAACTGGGACTCCTACAATATCACCTAAGCCCAAAGCAAAAGCAGGATCCATGCTTAGAGAAGGATAACTGATATGGAGTTTATCAATCAGTTTTTGTTGTTTGTATACGGGTAATGCATCGTAATTTACTGCAAATAATTCCACAGAATTTTTTTTGTATTTTTGATAAAAACGATTCAATTCTGGAATTTCTTCGACGCAAGTTTTACACCAACTAGCCCAGTAATTAATAAGCACCCATTTTCCCTGCAAAGATGAAAAAGATATTGTGTTGCCTTTAATGTCCTTAAGGAGAACGTCTGCCTGACAAAAGGATGCTGTGGTCATTAAAATTAAAACAGCAAATGCGGATTTTATTATGGAGTTCATCGTTATCTCATGCATGAATCAAAGTTCAAGTAATGCTATGATAACTGTATTTCCAAAAAAGCTGAAATTTCCTATGGCAAAACTATACTTTTATTTTGCAGCAATGAACGCTGGAAAAAGTACTGTCCTGTTGCAATCAAGTTATAATTATCGTGAACGTGGTATGCATACTTTATTGTTTACCCCCGCAATCGATAATCGCTATCAATTTGGTACAGTGCATTCACGGATTGGATTATCTGAACAAGCATTAATATTTAATGCAGAAGAAGATTTGTACAAACAAGTGCTTAGGCAAGAACAAAAATACGCTTGTGTCCTGATTGATGAAGCACAGTTTTTAACACGAGCACAAGTTCATCAATTAACAGAAATTACTGATAAACTGAGTATCCCTGTTCTTGCTTATGGTTTGCGTACGGATTTTCGCGGGGAATTATTTGAGGGTAGTCAATATCTTCTAGCTTGGGCAGATGAACTTGTAGAGATTAAAACAATCTGTCATTGCGGACGCAAAGCAACAATGATCTTACGACTTAATGAACATGGAGTTGCAATTACTGAAGGCGAACAGGTCGTTATTGGCGGAAATGATATGTATTCATCGACTTGTCGTAAACATTTTAAGCAGCGAGATCCGGGAGTAATATTGAACAATATAGAAAGGTCCGTAGGTTTACTACTTGATTAACCAATCGATTGCGGAGCAAATGAATGAGAGAAATTAAAGTAGAACGATTAATCAAAGGCGTTCTGGTACGAGAAGGCGCTGGAGTTAAATTGCATCGCTACATTGGTATGGAAAAGACTAATGATTTTGAGCCTTTTTTATTGCTTGATTATTTTAATAGTGCCGATCCATTGGATTATATGGCCGGCTTTCCTCCGCACCCTCATCGAGGTTTTGAAACGATTACTTATTTGCTGGATGGTAGTATTACCCATGAAGACAATAAAGGACATAAAGGAACTATTAGCGCAGGCGATGTCCAGTGGATGACTGCTGGTAGAGGAATAGTTCATTCGGAAATGCCCGCAGCTAACTCCCGATTACACGGATTACAGTTGTGGTTGAATTTACCCGCAGCAGAAAAAATGTGTACTCCACGTTATCAAGATATGCACAGTAATCAGTTACCCGTGGAAACAAATGATTCAGGCACACGCGTTAAAGTAATTGCGGGCCAAACGGATAAAGGAACTTGTTCGCCAATTACAGGTATTGCAACGCAACCCTTGTTTTTAGATATTACTTTATCTCCAGGGGCCAGCATGCAACAAATTATTCCCGAGGATTACCAGGCAATTCTTCTAGTGATTTCAGGCACAGTAAAGATAGGCGAGCAATTAGTTCAGAATGATAGACTGGCAAAACTTGGTGCTGGGGATGTTTTGATTTTACAAGCTCAGACAGCAAGCCAATGTCTCTTGATCGCTGCTGCTAGAATACATGAACCCATTACTCGCCATGGCCCCTTTGTAATGAATAGCCAGGATGAAATAATCCAAGCCCTTGATGACTTTCGTAAGGGTAAATTCTAACTATTACCCTGCTCGCCACGTAACTTCTCAATAAGTCCGGGCAAAACGTCATCTCGAAAGTAGTGAGAGATCTCCAAAACCCAAGTACAAAGCCTCATTTAGGAGATTCCTCACGTTGTTCGGAATGACATTGCTCGACTTACTTCTATACCTCATAGGTAATTGAATTATCTAAATAAAAGGTATAGAGTGATATCTTCTTCAAGGCAAGGATGATGAACAATGCCCCTATACAAAAAACTTTCTTGGATGTTTGGAGCTACTCTAAGCTTATGTAGCAGTATGA
>JACPOX010000263.1 GCA_016191305.1 Legionella longbeachae
ACCATTCAGTAATTTTTACTTCACCATAAACAAGCCCCAACATACCTAAAGTAGTCATAAGTCCTGCGACCAAAGAAAAATATCGCTTTGGTAACCAATTTAAAGCAAGAGACAACACTCCAACAAAAGCGAATGAAGAGCCAAAACCCATTAAAAAACGCCCTGCTCCCACTAAGAACATAGAGGAAGTCAAAGTAAACATCCATGAACCTAATGTACAACAGATACAAGCAAAAGTTAAAAGCCTTTTGGGACCAAATCTATCCATTAACATTCCTACAGGCATCTGCATAGGAGAATATGCAAAATAGTATAAGGCGGAAATCTGGCCAAAAGTAGTTGCTGATATATGTCCTAAAGCAGTGCTAAGTTCTGTCTGCAATACCCCAGGAATAATACGTAATATAAACTCATAACAATAAAAAATTGCACCGACAAAGCAGATGAACATACCAACTAGTAATTGTTTTCTGGGTACTGCTTTATTTAGGTGCATGAGCATGAGTCTCCTTTAAAAAGAAAGTTAAGAGAGCAGCGATACCCATTCCTATAGGAATGAAAGCCAAAGCAATGCGATAATCCGTCATATTATACAGTTTATGGACATTATCAACTGCCAGTCCTGTAGCAACTAAACCGCCACTGCGTAGAGAATAACTTAAGTCCAATAAGTGTCCTACTAAAGGCTGTAATAACATAGCTCCTAACATCACGATCATATTAGTGAGTGCCATAGCTGTACCTGCTGCTTCACCTGGGCTCAACTCTCTACCTACTGCAAATACTATTGCTTGGGCGCTGTACATTAAGCCTAACAAGAACATCAGCACTTGGACATTAAACTCACTAAGACCTGGGCAATACAAAATAAGCAGCATCAATACAGTGGCTCCTGTAGCGCCTAAAAACATAGGGAGCTTTCGACGTGCCACTCTATCAGAAATATAACCCATAAGTGGAGCGCCCAAGGTAAAACCTAAAAACAACAAAGAGTTCGCCAAACCAGCGGCATGTTCTGAAAGTCCATGCGCATGTCTCAAATAGGGAATTCCCCATAACTCAGCAAAAACAGTTGTTGGCAGATAAACCAAACAACCAAACATTCCATTAACCCAGATCTGCTTGTTACGAGCAATAATACCTAAATCAATTAAACCTTTTTTGAAAGAAGATACAGTACCACTTTGTCTGTGTCGGCCTTTTTTATCATGGATTCCAAACCATAAAACAATGGATAACCCAATTCCAAAAAATGCAGTAGCATTAAGGGTTTTAATCCAGCCTACTTTATGGACAAATACTTCTAAAAAATTGAATACACCCACGAAGGCAAATGCCGATCCTAGACCTACTAAAAATCGCCCAGACGCTGCAACCCAGAAGGTTGACGTACCAGTAAATAAAAAAGTTCCAATGACGCAAATCAAACATGCAAAGGTTAACAGCCTTCTAGGACCATAACGGTCCATCATTAAACCTACAGGTAATTGCATCGGCACATAAGCATAATAGTAAATGGATGAAACATGTCCAAATCCAGTAGCAGATAAATTAAAATGGTTTCGTAGTGCGGTTTCCATCGCACTAGGCGCAATCCGAAGCAAATATTCATAACTATAAAATAGGGCTCCAAGACCGCAAATAAGCCATCCTATTATTGCATAACTTCTACGATTTTCAGAAAGCAAGACCATCTCCTTAACTATTGGGTTAAGCAAGTACTTTGATTGTTTTAAATAAACATTCAAAACAATCAAAGCTCCTAATATTTTTAATTTTGCTATAACTATCCTGGACGCAGCCAGAAACCTCTCTGACGGTATATTGCTACACCCAGAGATCCTTACATGGAGATCCTAATTTATTTTAAATTACTATTCACTTGACTCACGCCACTTGCTATTGCAGCCTGAGCTACAGCAGCAGGAACTCGTTCTCTTAAACGAGGATCTATCGGCTTAGGAATAATATAGTTAGGACCAAACTCCCAATGCATAACACCTGGATAATTATCCTTCACTACCTGGGGAACGGGCTCATGCACCAATTGACGAATCGCTTCAACTGCTGCAATTTGCATAGACTGATTAATACATTTAGCACGCACATCCAGCGCACCACGAAAAATATATGGAAAACATAACACATTATTGACCTGATTGGGATAGTCACTACGGCCAGTAGCTATTACCAGATCATCGCGAACCTCAAGAGCTAACTCTGGTCTAATTTCAGGATCAGGATTAGATAAGGCAAAAATAACCGGTTTAGGGGCCATTAATTTCAGTAAATCAGCATCGAGTAAATTCGGTTTTGCAACACCAATAAATACATCTGCATCAACTAATGCATCAGCTAAAGTTCTACACTCTGTAGTCCGTGAAAAAGCAAATTTATATGCATTCAAATCAGCTCGACCCGAGTGAATAACACCTTTGGTATCCAAAAGTAACATATTTTCTTTATGAGCACCTAAGGCAACAAGTAATCGCATAGAGGCTATGCCAGCAGCCCCGGCGCCAATGCATACAATTTTTGCTTCAGTTAATTTTTTTTGCTGTAGCTCAAGAGCATTGAGCAAACCTGCTGCTACCACTATAGCTGTGCCATGTTGATCATCATGGAATACCGGTATCTGCAACTGCTCAATGAGAGATTGCTCGATTTCAAAACACTCTGGTGCTTTTAAATCTTCAAGATTAATTCCACCAAAAGTAGGAGAAATACGTTTTGCAGTAGAAATAAATGCTTGTGAATCATGGGCATCAATTTCTATATCAAATACATCAATTCCAGCGAAACGTTTAAATAAAACCGCCTTGCCTTCCATAACTGGTTTACTGGCAAGCGGCCCAAGATCACCTAAACCAAGTACTGCAGTGCCATTAGTCATAACAGCAACTAAGTTGCCTTTATTAGTATAACGATAAGAATCATCAGGATTTGCGGCGATGGCAAGTACAGGTGCGGCAACACCAGGTGTATATGCTAAAGATAAATCACTCTGAGAGTCGGTTGATTTGGTAATATGAACGCCAAGTTTTCCAGGAGTAGGAAACTCATGATAATCCAATGCGCATTGCTTTAAATCTTCATTATCCAAAATACTAGCTCTCTTAAATAAAAAATCATAATTTTAAGTAGGGGTTATAATCCTACCAACCATTATCAATTCACTGCTCACCTAAAGCGTCCAGAGGCAAGCACCTGGTTATGAACTCCTTAGAGAAACAGCCGCTAGATGATGAGGATTAAACAAGAATTGAAACATCAAGACATTACAACCAACAAAAATTAACATTGAAGGCTGTAATCTGTCAATATGTTATACTTCGAATGCAGTATAAAGCAATAAGGAACCAGCTCATGCACCTTATTTTTGTACTTCTTTAGCTTGATTAGAGCGTTGGCTGTAGCGATCACGAAACTTCTGAACACGACCTCCAGTATCAACTAATTTTTGCTTACCTGTATAAAAAGGATGACATTGTGAGCACACTTCAATGTTCAAATCTTTACACAAGGTTGAACGAGTCTCAAATACCTCACCACAACTGCAAGTAACTTTAACGGTTTTATATTCTGGATGAATAGATGCCTTCATAATACCACTCTCTATAGTTTGAAATGAATATCGCCACCTGAACCCATTGCCAGGCACCATACTCGACACACAATGACGCGAAACAATAGCAGAAAAATTATCGCAAAGCAATTTCCTGATTAAATAATTATGTATATTTTTACAACCAAATGCAAATAATTGGTCTATTATTAAAACAAAAAATTAATTTAATAGGAGACATCATGAAAAAATTACAACTGCACCTGTTAGATACTCCCAATGATCTTGACATAAAAGATCGTCGCAAAATTGCTGAAGCTATCAATCCACTTTTGGCTGATACATTCGCATTATTTGTAAAGACAAAAAACTTTCATTGGCATATGTCAGGTCACCATTATCGTGATTATCATCTTATGCTAGACGAACAAAGTGTGCAGATTTTTGCCATGATTGATGTTTTAGCAGAACGCGTACGCAAGCTTGGAGAAAAAACAATACAATCTATTGGTCAGATCAAAGAGCTTAAAAGTATTAAAGATAATAATGAAACTTTATCAGCTGAAGGAATGCTTGCTGATCTTTTGCAAGATAATAAAGATTTTTTAATTAGCATGAGAGCAGTTCATGAAGTATGTAGTAAAAGAAATGATGTTGCCACAACGAGTATCTTAGAAAACTATATTGATGAAACTGAAAGACGGGTTTGGTTTTTATTTGAAACCTTAGCAAAATAGATCGTGAGTTCTGGTTAAAGAATTCGCTGTGCACAGCGTAACTCTTCCCAGATAAATGACACAACCCATTAAAAAAGCCGAATTTTCCGGTTTTGATAGGCTAATTAAATTTTTGGTTGTAGTGATTTTAATTCATATGGATAAGGATTTATGACTGGTTCATCTGTTTTAGGATGATTAATATTGACTACATCACCAACATTGAGTAACTGCCTATTAAATGCGGTTTTTTCTTGTGTTTGTTTTCCTGCATATATTGAAAATCGATGGAGTCCCTCTTTTTCAATTGTCTTTAACTCTCTGACTAGCAAACTAGAGCCAGAGAACCCTATATGTTTTTCCTCTTCAAGATCAATTGAACTTGAATCACAGGATAAATCAATTTTTAAAGTATATTGGTGACCAGTTAATATTGAAATTTGTTCTATATTCGCAGTAAAACTTGACGAAGGGTGGATGAAAAACATCTGATCATCTATGTTTTCATAAATAGCCGGTAATCCTAGACTTACTTTTTTACCTTTTGAACTATTTTTTAAATTGGTATTAGCAACTAGCTCAAACGTCGTTGATATTGTGATATTTTTATTATTACAGTCTATTACTTGGCATAAGATTCCGTTTAATTGAATATAAGTGTTTTTTGTGATTATGTCGTTAAAATCAGAGGGTAATGATATAGTAAATTGATATGTTTCATTTTCCTCATTCTTTTCAACGTTGGTTAACTCCACCAAGCCTTTTGTAGATCCAGTAAAAAAGCAAAATAATTTGGTTTTTTGATTTAAATCGATACGTCCTTGCATTTTTATTCCTTGTCAACAGACTCTAATGTTTATTTACAATAAATCCAGTTCAACCCAAACAGGAGCATGATCTGAAGGTCTTTCAGCTTTTCGCGGTTCTTTATCAATAACAGATCGTTGACATACCTCATTAAGTTCTTTACTCAACAAGATATGATCAATACGCAAACCACGATTACGTCGGAAAGCAGCTGCACGATAATCCCACCAGCTAAATGCTTGTTCTTCCTGAATAAAATTTCTGAAACTATCGTACAATCCAAGTTGCAGAAGTTGCGTAAATGCTTCTCGCTCCGCGGGGCTTACTAATACAGAACCTTGCCATTCAATTGGATCATGAACATCCCGATCCTCAGGAGCAATATTAAAATCACCAACTACTGCCACTTTAGGATAAAGGTTCATTTGTTGCTGAATGAAGGAACTAATCTTCTGCAGCCAGTTCAGTTTATATTGGTATTTATCCGAAGTTAGTTCTGAGCCATTAGGAACGTATAAATTAATCAACCGAATTCCAGCAACCGTTACTGCCATGATTCGTCGTTGGGGATCTATAAAATCAGGAAGATCCGTTATAATTTCAGAAAAAGGATATCGACTGATTACAGCAACACCATTATATGCTTTTTGTCCTGAAAAGATCACATGATAGCCTTTTTCCACAAACGGGATCAGAGGGAAATGTTCATCAAGCAATTTTGTTTCTTGGAGGGCAAGAATATCTACTCGTGAAGAATCCAGCCATTCCAATACCTGATCCAGCCTCACTTTCAATGAATTAACATTCCAACTTGCTACTTTAAGCACACCAATCTCCTTTATATTCAATTAATAAAGGAGCATGATCTGACAAACGCGCCTCGCGAAAAATACAGCTATCTGCTACCGACTCTATAAGACCAGGAGTAATTACTTGATAATCAATTCTCCATCCTACATTTTTTTCCCAAGCACGAGATCTATAAGACCACCAAGTATATTGTTCTTCCTGCTGATTATGTATTCGAAAAGCATCAATAAAACCCATAGCACCAAATAACTCATCCATCCAAGCACGTTCGTCAGGTAAAAATCCAGAATTCTTTTGATTAGTCCGCCAATTTTTCAAGTCAATTTTTTTATGAGCAATATTATAATCACCGCACAAAATCAATTCACGCCCTTCATTTTTTAACTGCATTAAATGCTTAGCAAATTGTTCCAGAAAATGATATTTCACTCCTTGACGCTCATCCCCACTTGTCCCTGAAGGTAAATACATTGATATGATACTGAATTTTGGGTAATCAAATTGAATGTATCTTCCCTCGTTATCGCAAAAATCAAAACCCATGCCTTTAACAATGCGTACGGGCTTATGACGAGCATAAATTGCTACCCCACTATATCCTTTCTTTTGCGCTGAATAATACTCACAAAAATAATCACGTGGGTAGAATACTTCTTCAGGAGTTAATTGTTCCACTTGAGCTTTAGTTTCTTGGATGCAGACAAAATCAGCATCCTGTAGTGCTAGCCATTCATAAAATCCATTACGTGCTGCAGCACGAATTCCATTGGCATTAAAACTAATTACTTTCATTTTTATTCACTTAATTTAAGAGTCACTCGAGCCAAACGCTCACCTAGATGCTTAGCCAAATTAATTTCATCTTGACTAAGAGGATGATTATTGGAAGCTCCAGAAACATGAGTCACTCCATAAGGTGTGCCCCCACTCACAGTATTATTTAGAGACGGTTCAGAATAAGGAAGACCTAGTAAGAGCATACCATGGTGCAATAAAGGCAACATCATGCTCAATAAAGTAGTTTCCTGGCCTCCATGCATACTTGCTGAAGAAGAAAACACACAAGCAGGTTTACCTATCAAATCCCCTGCCAACCATAAAGACGAACTACCATCCAAAAAATACTTTAAAGGAGCAGCCATATTTCCAAAACGCGTAGGACTTCCCAAGGCTAGTCCTTGGCAATGGCGCAAATCGTCCAAAGTTGCATAGGGCGCTCCGCTATCCGGAATCGCTTTATCAACTGCTTCGCAAGTAGTCGAAACAGGAGGGACTGTTCTCATTCGAGCTTCAATACCTGTAACTCGTTCTACTCCACGAGCAATGTATTGTGCTAATTGAGCCACAGAACCTGTGCGTGAGTAATATAAAACTAATATATAAGGATCAACCATCAATAACCCCTTGTGTACAACCAAAATCTGCCTTCAAATAGCACCATTAAATTAAGAAAAAGGAGCTTTAATGTAGGTTGGGCCAGCGGCCAACCTACAAAATCTTTAACTTAACGTGAGTTCGAAAGCAGGACATCGAGTCTTATTTAAATTATTCGATTCTAGTTTAAATTAAAATTATACCTACATTGTTCTTCTAGTTTCTTTTCAATAAATTCAATCCGTCGAAACAAAGAACCGCCGGGTCGAGGTTTAATCGTTTTTAATTCAGCCACAATCTCATCAGCTGACTCATAATAATTCCTAATAGACATATTCTCGAGAATTTTATTTACTGCTTCAGTATGATTTCGTTTCCAATGTCCGGAAATGATACGACCAGCTAAGGATCCCAAAAAGAAGCTGTCTTTGGAATAATCCAAAAGCAGCGATTTTATTCTCCTTATATTAGAAGCTCCTTCAACTTTAGCCCAGATAACCGAATATGAATCTGGAACAGCTGTGATAGAATTTTTACTAATAAAAAATGAATATGCTTTTAACCCTATAGTATTAACGGTACTTCGCCATACAGGGATAGATTCTTTCTTCAATGGAACACGATTTTTTAATAAATCAGGGGTAACTATTTTTGCAATATTTAATGCTTCCGTTATACCATCTTGATTAGGAAAATGTTTCATAGCGATTTGAGACATATCTTTTACCGTTTGCCGATAATTCACATCAATAAAACTCTTTTCTTTTTGGAGCACATTTTTGACCATAGCCAATGTTGTTACTTTATCTCCCTGATAATGATTTAAGCGCAAAGTAACATTTGGTGGTAAAAGTTCCGGATATCGTCGATAAAAAATAATTAAATTTTTAATAATATCAAGGCGATCATCATAAAAATCAAATATTATTTCTTCTTCTGGATACTCATTCGCTTTTTTATGCGTCTGGGCATATAAAAGGCTCGCTTTACTCTCATCGAACATCCAAGTTGCATGATCTATTTCACTGTTCGGATCATTAAGTGACGCTAAAGCCCGCGCAAAGCTTGTTCCATGAAGTAAATTTCCGTAAAGATCTGCCATTAAAAAAGGGTCTAACACTGCTCCCAGATATTCAGTGACTTTTTTTATAGCAGGAAAGCAGGAACCTAATGTTTGCGCTCCCCAGTTAGGGTGAAATTTAACTGCATTTGCATCATCATCATTTTTTGACTGTCTATTCGATCCTACTAAAGTAATATTTCTGCTATACAAATGATTATTCATTTTAATTTCATCTAAAAAATCGATGTTTGAAATAATCACATCTTTTTTAGAAGATAATAAATATTTCATATGAAATAAAGATCCATCAAAATCAAATGAGAGAATGCGGATAGTCATAAGAATGTCCTTTTTAATCAATTCAACTGGTAAGTTGGGCCCCTGGTCCAACATAACCATCAGTCTATGTATCACTCTTTGTTGGGCCAGGAGCCCAACCTACACTAATCCATTTAATAATATTATCTTCAACTCATTTTGCATTCTAAAGAATATACCGGGCTAAATCCTCATCAGCTACTAACTGTCCCAGATTTTTCTCTACATAGGCTTTGTCAACGAGCACAGATTCACCTGCCTTGTCCGTAGCCTCGAACGAAATGACTTCCAACAAGCGTTCCATTACTGTATAGAGTCGACGTGCACCAATATTTTCCATTCGCTCATTCACTTGCCATGCTACTTCAGCAATACGTCTTATTCCTGATTCATTAAAAGTCAAGGTTAAACCTTCAGTAGCCATCAAAGCACTATACTGCAATGTCAATGAAGCAGTGGGTTCAGTAAGTATACGAACAAAATCCTCAACAGTAAGAGCCGATAACTCAACACGGA
>JACPOX010000264.1 GCA_016191305.1 Legionella longbeachae
CTTTTATGAGAGTCTTGATATCGTACATTGCACCAAAACTACCAATTCCGGTTAGCACTTGGGGTGAAAAAGTACCTTCTACAGCGTTTTTAATACTACGAACGGCCTCGTTCCCTGCCTCTATGTCTACACCTGCAGCTTTATAATCAATTATTGACATTATATTAGCCTCTCAATTAAACCATTTTTCCAAGCAGCTTTTGCTGCACTGATTGATAAATTGATAACAGAATTGATTACCAATACCGGAGTTGATGTTGTTTCACCTATTGAATGCATGGTGATTGAGTAATTATTAAATAATCGTTCAATAGTGCTTAATTTGTCTGGAGAGACTTCAAGGACAAAGCCACCGCTTTCCGAAAACAGTTTCTTATCATTTGGTAAATCCACAGGAATAATAGCGTTTACGCCTATTTGATTTTTAAAACTCATCTCTGCTAAAGCAACCGCAATCCCACCTTCCGAAATATCATGAGCGGACAGAACCAGGCCTGCTTGCATGGCAGCATGTACTGCTGCAATTTCATTAGAAAAGGAAGCAAGATTTGGTTTTGGTAACTGACTGCCCAGTTGATCGTGTAGTTGATAGTAAACACTTCCCCCGCATTCATCTTTACGCTCCCCAATCATTAAAAGAACGGAATGAGGCTGCTTAAAGTCATAAGTAATTGCTTGGGAAAAATCGTTTATTGAGCCAAGACAACTGATAATAGGGCTCGGCGGAATTGCTCCTTGAGCTGATTCGTTATATAGGGATACATTACCAGAGATAATAGGCAAGCTAACTTCTTGATTGTCAAACATTTTTACTGAATTACATGCATCAACAATACCTTGCACTGCATCTACAAATTCCCCCATTTGGATGGTATTTTCCGGATTACCAAAACATAGGCAGTCTGTTAAAGCGAGAGGCCATGCACCAACTGCAATAATGTTACGAACTGACTCGACTACGGCATTCACAGCCCCCCAATAGGCATCAATTTTGTTATACCGGGGATTGTGATCGACTGATAAGGCAACACCTGTAAGTCGAATCTCTTCTGGATATTTATCTTCATTAAATGGGGTGATTAATCCGGCATCAGCCCAACCCGGTTCAATTACAGATCGACCTTGAACTTGTTTATCATAATTTTCATAAATAGGAGCACGTGATGCGATATTTTCATGTGCGAGTAAATCCAATAGTTGTTTATTGAAATCATTAATCGTAAAGGGCTTTGGTTCTTTATGAACATTTTCTTTACTGCTAAAGGGCCTATCATAAAGAATCCCTTGGGTAATATCTTTTGCTTGTGCAGAAACAATTTCTTTGCCTTGGGCAGTGACAACATATAAACCATCATTTCTAATTGTGCCTATAACAGTTGCCTGTGCGCCATCGCATATTTCGGGCAAGGCAAAACGCTTGTTATAGTGATTTAGAAACATATCTACTAATTCTTTTGGAACAACCCACATGAAACGTTCCTGGGTTTCAGAGCATAAGATCACTGCAGGTAATAAATTTTTCATACTGGTTGGCACAAGATCTAGATTGATTTCTGCGCCATAGCCGCTGGCCTCTGCGAGTTCAACACTGGCACAAGCAATGCCTCCCGCACCTAAGTCTTTAAAGCCAACGCGGTTTATCAGATCTTTTTCGCGTAAAAACTCAAACATAGCGTAATTCGCTTTAAGAATATGGCGTTGTAAAAAAGCATTAGGTTCTTGCACCGCCCCTTTGTTTTGGTCTTGTTGTTCTTCACTCAATTTTGCTGAAGCAAAGGCGGCACCGCCAAAGCCACTGTTATCAGTCGGTTTTCCTACTAATATAAATTGATAATCATCTGCATTAGATGGAGCATATGAGTGGATAATATGATCTTCTCTGACCGTACCTAAGGTCACCACAGTGACAAGACAATTTTCATTATAGGCTTCGTCATAATAAGTATCGCCGCCTATGTTAGGAATTCCAAGCGGGTTGGCATAACCTGCAATACCTTGAATCACACCTTGATGAATCCATTTTGTTTTTGCACGATTAATATCGCCAAAACGTAAACTATCAGCAACGGCAATTACTTCTGCACCCATGCAGCAGACGTCCCGCACATTGCCCCCTACACCTGTTGCCGCACCTTCGAAGGGTACAAGTTGCGAGGGATGATTATGCGACTCATGACTGACGACAATACCATAACGTCGGTTTTGCTTATCCGTAGCGACAGCAACAATTCCTGCATCTTCTTTGGGGCCAAGAATCACGTGTGGGGCAGTAGTAACGAATTTGTTAAGGTGTTTGCGGCTGCTTTTATAAGAACAGTGTTCAGAACCTTGAATTGACCATAAAACACATTCTGCATACGTTGGTGGTCTTTTTAAAAAAGAGTTTTGAATGGTAAGTGCTTCATCAACAGTTAGGTGCAGGTTAAAACGTTGGAGTAAACTTGCAATTTCATCCAAAGGCAAGTGAGAGAAATCAAAAAAATCAGGTACTTGGTGCATTTTAGGGAGTCAATCCTTCAGCTAAAACGTCGCTTTATTCTAATCATTATTCTCCACAAAAGCAAAGAGAATTTCGCCATTTACCCTACAGGGTGATTAAAAAATAATCACCCCATGGAGTCATGCCACAACTTTTCAACAATTTGAGGATTAGCTAAAGTTGATATATCACCTAGTTCATCAAGATGCTGGATTTCCTTAGCTGCGATTTTGCGCAAGATACGGCGCATGATTTTACCTGAACGTGTTTTAGGTAAATCATTCACAAATTGGATGACATCAGGTTTTGCGATAGGACTTATTTCTTTATTAACTTGTTTTATTAATTCAGCTTCTAATTGCTTATTTGTTACAAAACCTTGTTTTACAATCACATAAGCATAAATTCCCTGACCTTTCAGATCATGCGGAACACCAACTACCGCTGCTTCAGCAACAGCAAAGTGGCTGACTAAGGCGCTTTCAATTTCTGCTGTACCTAAACGATGTCCTGAAACATTAATTACATCATCGATGCGTCCAGTAATCCAATAATCACCTTCTTCATCTCGTTTCGCTCCGTCGCCGGTGAGGTAATAACCATGATGTAAATAAGTCATGCAATAGCGCTGATGATCCCCAGCAATTGTTCTCGCCATAGAAGGCCACGGATATTTTATGGCTAGGAATCCTTCACCTACTCCATGAATTTCGTGGTTTTTGTCATTAAGTAACACAGGAATAACTCCTGGAATAGCTTGGCATGCAGCCCCAGGTTTACTGGTTGCATCATCAGCTCTTGGACTTATCATGATTGAGCCTGTTTCAGTTTGCCACCAGGTATCGACGATGGGACATCTGCCTTGACCCACTTGTTTATGGTACCAATGCCAGGCTTCGGGATTAATGGGTTCTCCTACGGAGCCAAGTAATCGCAAGGAACTTCTAGAACTGGAGACTAACCATTTATCACCAGCGCGCATTAAGGAGCGTATGGCTGTGGGAGCAGTATAAAACACATTCACCTGATGCTTGTCCACAATCTGCCAATTTCGTGAAAAATCAGGCCAGGTGGGGATACCTTCAAATATCAAGGTAGTAATTCCATTACACAGAGGACCATATACCACATAACTATGACCGGTAATCCAGCCTACATCAGCGGTACACCAAAAAACCTCATCCTCTTGGCAATTAAATATCAGTTGGTGTGTATAGGCTGTTTGTACCAGATATCCTCCGGTGGTATGAACTACTCCTTTGGGTTGGCCAGTACTGCCCGAAGTGTACAGAAGAAATAAGGGGTCTTCTGCATCCATAGGTTCAGGTTCACAGTAAGTACTTACTTGAGATTTGAGTTCATCCCACCAATGATCTTTGTTTTTATCAAAAGTTATAGGTGCATCACTGGTTTTGATAAGAATCCTGGGAAATGGTAAATCGTTGCATGCTTCATTTACTTGTTCCTTAAGTTCAACTAACTTACCTCCTCGATTAAAACGATCGGTAGTGATAAGGCATTGGCATTCTGAGGCAATTAAACGTTGTCTTAACGCATGAGCCGAAAAACCCGCAAATATTACTGTATGTACGGCACCAATACGTGCGCATGCAAGCATGGCTATTGCTGCCTCGGGGATCATGGGAAGATAAATAGCAACTGTATCGCCTTTTTTAATTTTTAATTGTTTCAGCACATTACTCATGCGACATACTTCGGCATGTAGTTCGGCGAAAGTTAATGTTTTTTGTTGTCCTGGGTCATCACCTTCCCAGAGGATGGCTGGTTGATTTGCCTTATGGGGTAAATGTCTGTCCAAACAATTCATGCTGACATTTAATTTTCCACCTTTGAACCAAGTTACATCCCCATGTTTCAAACCACCTGTAAGTACGGTATCCCAAGGATGCATCCAATCAACCATTTGCTTGGCAATTTCTGCCCAAAACTCGGTTAGAGAATCTTCTGTATTCGTAAGTTTTGGATAATCTAAATGAGGATGCATGTTATACCTCTTTGCCTTGAGCAATCAGTTTAATAATGGCAGAAAAATCAGACTCCCCTAAACCTTGGTCAATCAAGTGCTGATATATATCCGTTGCTTTAGAACCTAAGGGAGTTTTAACATGTACTGACTGCGCCGTATTTTGACTAAGTAATAAGTCCTTGAGCATCATCGCTGCAGCAAATCCTGGTTTGTAATCATTATTGGCAGGTACGTTTTCCAGAACTCCTGGAACAGGAGTATATTTGGTCATCGCCCAACATTGTCCGGATGCGTTATTCACCACTTCAAAAAGTTTTTGTGGTGATAGTTGTAATTGTTCAGCCAGGACAAAGGCTTCTGAAATAGCAATCATGGAGATTCCAAGAATCATGTTATTACATATTTTTGCTGCCTGACCGCTTCCAGCACTACCCGTATGAATGATTTTTTGTCCCATCGTGGCCAGAATCGGTTGCGCCATTTGCACGGCATCTTTTTCACCACCAACCATAAAGGTCAGGCTAGCAGCAGCAGCGCCGGCAACCCCACCTGATACGGGTGCATCAATGGCCTGGAGATGATGTTGTTTGGCAAGCAGATGTATTTCTCTTGAACTGTTGACGTCAATGGTTGAGCAATCAATAAATAAAGTTCCATTTTTTGCTGCATGGAATAATCCTGTAGTTCCCTGGCAAACGGCAAGTACTTGTTGACCGGTTTGGAGCATGGTGATAATTACATCGCACTCTTCCGCGGTTTCATAAGCATTGCGAGCGACAAGCCCACCAGACTCGGAAAAGTGTTGCAGGGCTGTTGCTTGGATGTCATATCCTGTAACTTGATGCCCTGCTTTAACAAGATTGGTGGCCATGGGTAAGCCCATATGCCCAAGTCCTACAAATCCTATTTTTGCCATAAAATCCTCCGTGTCCTGTAATAATCTCTAGGTGACGCGATATTCAATCATGCGTTGGCATAATAAAAGCACTCTCTTTTATTTCACTCACAGGCCATTTACTGGTGACTGTTTTGCGTCGAGTATAAAATTGAATGCTTTCTTGACCATGCATGTTCGTATCACCGAATGAAGAATGTTTCCAGCCGCCAAAAGGGTGGTTAGCGACAGGCACTGGGATTGGAATGTTAATGCCGACCATGCCCACTTGTACGCGTTGGCTGTATTCGCGAGCACTAAAGCCATCTCGAGTGAAAATTGCGGTTCCATTGCCGTATTGATTTCTATTGACTAAAGATAGGGCTTCTTCAAAATGATTTACTCGAACAATAACAAGAACTGGGCCAAAAATTTCATTTTGATAAATAGACATGTTTTCATGAACGTTATCAAACAGGCAAGGGCCTATGAAAAAGCCTTGAGGATGCTCAGGATGTTTATATGCTCTGCCATCAATGATTAATTTTGCTCCTTCGCTTATGCCTTTATCTATGGCAGCTAATACCTTTTGTCGATGTGCGCTACTTATCAAAGGCCCCATATCTGTATTTGGAACATCACCAGCATTAATGCGTATAGCATGAATTTGAGGTGTTATTTTAGCAATTAGTGCCTCAGCTGTATGTTCACCAACAGTGACTACAACGGATATAGCCATACATCGTTCTCCAGCTGACCCATATGCTGCTCCTACGATGGCAGAAGCTGCTTGCTCAAGATCTGCGTCAGGCATAACAATACAATGGTTTTTAGCTCCACCAAAGGTGTGTGCACGTTTTCCATTGGCTGTTGCCGTTGAGTAAATATATTGTGCGACTGGGGTTGAAGCAACCGCCGTAAAGGCAGCAACGTCTGGATGATTTAATAATTGATCTACGGTTGCTTTGTCTCCATGTACACAATTGGCAACACCATCAGGTAATCCTGCTTCACTTAATAATTCCAGTAAACGAACTGGAGCAGAGGGATCTTGCTCAGAAGGTTTTATGATAAAGGTATTACCGCAAGCAATTGCTGGAATCATCATCCATATGGGTACCATGACAGGAAAATTAAAAGGGGAAACGCCAGCGCATACTCCAATGGGTTGTCTTAATGTATGACAGTCAATCCCATTGCTAACATCCGCAGTAAAATCGCCTTTAAGTTGATTGACTAGGCCACAATGTAATTCTACAACTTCAATAGCACGTGCTACTGAACCTTTTGCATCATCAATAGTTTTACCGTGCTCTCGTGTTATAATCCGTGCTAAATCCTGTTGATTATTCTCGAGTAATTCCCTGAATTTAAAAAGAATCTTTGCTCTTTTAATTGCTGGAGTTTGCGCCCATTCTACACCCGCCTTTTTTGCTGTAGCGACGGCTTTTTCGCAAAGCGATTTGGATGCAAAATGTACCTGACCAATAACCTCACCCATGGCGGGATTATATATAGGATGGCTTGTGGTACTTGTTTCGTTAATTAATTGGCCATCAATATAATGTTGTACAAGGTATCCCATGAGCAAACTCCTTTTTATTATTTTATCAATTAAGTTGTTTATTGTAATTGTTTCGTAGAATTATTTATACAATAATAGCGAAGATATTAAAGGACTAAATCTATGCAGAGGAATGTAAGTTAGTCACGACCGAAGTAAAAGGTTCGATAGATGCATTACATAAGGAATTGGAAAAGTTCACTGCCAAATTGATTGATGTGATTGTTTTAGCTTGGAAGTGTTCTGATGTTAAAGAAGCTGTTGAGTTATTAAATGAGGCAGAACAATATCAGTTGATGGGTAAAGGTCGTATTGACCTAGCAACGATAATTCCTATGCAGTTGGATAAAGATTCAGATTATATTATTCAATTAGATGAATCACTTCCTCCGCATTACGATCAATTGATTAACGAATTAAAGCAAATAAAAGAAAGAAACTACCCCAAAACGCCTACCTGGATGCGTAATCTTGAAGAATACAAACAAGCATATTTTTCTAACTTAGATTCAAAAATTTTGCATTATACTGAAGTAGTACAAGATTTTAATCAATTGTTACTAAACTGGACGTTAATCCAAAAAAAATCGCTTAATTTAAATGCGGATCTGCAACAGATTGCTAATGGCTTATCTCCTCTTCCATCATGGTTTAATAAAATGAGCTTGCATCATCGAGAAATGATTCAAGTTTTAGCTGCTGATCCAAGTTCTATTGAAAAAAAATTAAAGCTTTTCAAAAAGCAGCTGACTTCAGAAAATTTTAGAGAAGAATGTGGTGAGTCAGTGGAATATATTTACAGCATTCCTCAATGGTACTGGGTATTGCCTGAACACCAACAGTTTTTTTTAGAGCATGTGTTGAAAGGTACGGAAAAAATTGAAGATGCAATTTCATTTCCATCAAGTCGTATGCGTACTTTACCATTACCTTCAAATTATGCAGTACATAGTTTATTTGCAATCAGCAAAAATGGGGAAAAAATTCGCAAATTGTCTGGAAGTAGATATAGGTCAAGCCATATTGCATCGCGAGATGGTTTGGAATGGCCTGAAGCAGTACAGAAACGACACAGTGACTCTAATCTGGCCAAAGTAATGGAATTTGCGAAACCTGAACAACCGTCCCTATTGCAAACACTGATTAGCCCCATTCATGCGATGGATTATGTACCTAATTGGTTTTCTGATTTTCTACCTACCTTACCTCCTGATTTGGAATTATATAAATTAGCTCGCGCTGCGGTAGAACGCCGAAAATCCTTCCAAACAATTCAGCAAAACAATCACCCATATAATATTGCGAAACGAGTATATTTTACGCAATCTACCGATCCAGACAGCTTGGAATTATTGAGTCTTGCTAAGAAATATATTCCCACAGTTAAAGGTTTAGAGAGTCTTATTGAGCAATATAAAAGTGTTTTAAATTCGAAGTTAGGATCAGCAACTTGCTTTGATTATGCTGGTCGAGAATTATTTTTGAGTTCTCTGGAACAGTTGATTATTCTAACGATTGGTGGTCATTCTTATGGCTCTTGTGTTAGTGGTAAAGACAGAAAAGCGATAGAGGCAATGATTCTTTATAAAGAAAAATATGGATCTTGGCCTTTATTCACCGAACCTCAAGATAAAGAAAATCGTATTCGTTTTGTTGCTCTGGTAGCTGATCTTTATCTGAGTCGTCATCAGCATGAACATGCAGGGCAAAATGCTCCAGGATCCGAAGGGATAAAATCCCCTGACTGGTATTTCCCTGAAGATATTGCCTCAGAAATAAAAAAACGTTTAGATAGTGATAGAGCACTTAAAAACGATGACAGGATTGCAACAGATAATGAAGTAAAAAATATTTTTATAGGTGGCAGCAAAAAATTAAAAGAATACTTATTACCTGGAAATAAATTATTATGTCGTTTGCTTACTAGACAAATAGGCGAAGAAAATTGCACTAAGATTTACAATGCCTTGCATTTATTAATCAATGAAAAAAATCAATTTATTCCATCTTCTGAGTCCAATTCGAGTTGGAAACCCAAGTTATTTTCAGAGAGTGTTTCTGATTGTCCCGAAGGAATAAAACTAATTCGAGAATTAATGCTTGATCCTTCATCGGGAAAAGATAATGTTCTTCGACTCGAAAAGATATTGCAAGTCGTATCAGAACGACCTAAATCTGATTCGAGCCGAACCCAGGCAACCAACTCAGTTTATGAATGTTTGCGTTCATTTTTAAAACCAAGCGAATCAAAAGATCATCTTAATGATTTGGTTCAAAAAACTATAGAGGAATGGACAACATTATTTAATTTGTCTAAGGCAAACACTTTTGAATCGATGTGTTTAAATTAGCGGGAGGAATGGGCGAGTGACCTGAGGGTCATTTAAGTTAAAGAATTTTGTAGGTTGGGTCCCTGGCCCAACAAAGAGCTATAACGTTAGGCTGTTGTTCATGTTGGGCCAGGGGCCCAACCTACATTCAAGATCCCTAAATGCATTCTAGTTGAATTGCATTTTTCTATTTTCCTCTTTAATCAGGTCGAGTGGTAGGCTTTTCTCTAGAAGACGCAATTGCTCTAAACATTCGTTTACATGTTTTTTCGCTGCGTCGTAATCAAGTACCTGCATGGTAATTCCCATCCCGGAAGTAGATATTGTACCATTTCCTGCTTTATAGAGGTTTTCATTAGAGCGAATAAAACTAAAATTAGTGATTTTTTCTCCGCTTACAAGAGGATAATGTGTTTCATCCCATCCACAGCA
>JACPOX010000265.1:0-1853 GCA_016191305.1 Legionella longbeachae
ATCCCTTCCTCTGTTAGCAGTATTTTACATAAATTAAATACCTTTATAAGAATGCTCGGTACTAAAGCTTAGATAAGTCAATGTGTTCAGTAAAATACTCTTTAACAACCTTAATATGAGATTCAGATATTCCATACTCAAATTTAAATTTCTCAACAATTTTTTCAGGGCATGGATCTACGATTACTATGTCTGGCATGGTGGTTCTTTTTATGAAAGCTTGTTTAAACAGTTGATCGGATTGAACATCTGTAGGTGGAAATGAATAACCAATTATAATTATTTTTTTTGCCTGAAATAAAAATTCCTCTGCTTGAAGCCATAGAGATTTGAATAGCGAACCGAAAAACTCATATTTTTTATTTTTTACTGGTGGAATTATAAGTGGCATTGATATTAGACCATGAGAGGGTGCACTCCCATCCTTTGTCCATGGAAATTTAGGATACAAAGAAACAATAGTTCTCCCTTTCGGTGCTCTTTTACCTTTTACATCCTGCAAATTCGGAGGGTAATAGCCGTATGCAAATGAATTGTACCCTTCCATGTAACGACCTTTATAGCATGTGTAAGGGTAATTGGTATATTCAAAAATATTCACCATACCTGGTTCTGCGTCATGAGAATGTTCGATAGAGCCATTTTGACCAATAATGGAGTGGCTCGTTAACCAGTTGGTTGAACCATGTAATTTGATAAGAACGGGGGCATTATTTTTAGTTCTTTTAGGGACTTTCCATCCATCCCGATAAATGCGATTAGGTGTGAGGCCATATCCTGAATCGACATTCCATTTTTTAGTAAAATTTAATGCTTTATCAATTAAAGTATCCCAATTAAAGGTTATAACAGCATCATTTTTACCTAAAAATGAGGCAATATTAATATGCGCCAATGAGATAGGGCCATTTTGAACTTCGTTAATTACTGAAGCAAAAAGAAATAATAGTTGGTTATAAGCTTTATAAGGGTTAATTAAACTAAAACCAAACTTGGAAGGTTCTTTTAACCATTCATCCCTCGCTGTTTCAATTTCGGAATGTAAATCTTCAATATCTATTCCTGAATTAAGATAAGGCTCTACTTCGTGTAGTTGAAGTTTTTTCGTTTCACATAAGTAAACTATTATATCCCCAATAAGTACCCAAGGATTGTTTGAAATTTGCAATTGATTAAAGGTTCGAAAAAAATCTTTTGCAATAGGCATTCTTATTTTTGTGGGGGATTGTGAATAGCTTTTAGAGGCGCCAGCCCCCAATAAAACTACTTTCATTGGTTAATCCCCCATAAGAATAATAGTCTCCAGGATATGCAATATAAAGAAAAAATGTCAATTTGAAAATTTCCATCCTATATTAGCAAGCCATAGCTTAATGATGGTTCTTTTAATCTGTCATCTAATCACCATATTTTTAGTTTGGAATAAATACTACGCTCCACTCATCAAAATTTTCGTTAATACAAATTCTCCAAATCGGACATCCATTCGGCATCAATCTAGTTAGGTTATAATTGTATTTACCATCTACAACATTTTGCAGGCCAGCAACCCAAATGCTTTCAAAATCAAGCGGACTAGGTAAGTTACGCGCAACTTTTCTGGGATGCCAAATATTTTCTTCCTTGTTTAAAAAAACAATTAATGTTTTGCCAGAAGCATAAGCAGCACCACCTTTATCTTGCTTATTTTTAATTTGTTTCAATATTAATGATTGAATGTCTTCTGATCCATTATTTCTTTGAGACACTAAAACATGCTCAGTAGGCCAAGCCTGATTTTTTGTCGTATTATAAATAATACCATCACCACCTTGGGGATCGGTACAAATTTTAAACTGTTCGGTTTTTTGTTC
>JACPOX010000265.1:1896-4178 GCA_016191305.1 Legionella longbeachae
TGTTCGAAATTTGCTACTACACATAATAGCCAGTTAACTAATATTTCTCGTGAGCGAAGACCGCCAAATCGTTTGAATGGCTTTCCTGTTTCAAGATGTTGACCATTACGGATGTAAGGCTCAAGCTCTTTTAAGCACACTGCTAAATTTTTAAAAGTAGTTACTGCATGTTTCATCAGACTGACCTCATTTCTAAAACCCCTTTCGGGGGCCGGCACATTATGCTGGGTTTGCGCTAAGGTAAAACGTGTACTAACTCATTAACTAAAGCGGTTTTATGCTTTGGTAGTTCATCGCTCCCATTCTAAATTCTAGAATATGGAATGCCAATACCATTTTGCCGACGTCAGTAAAATGGTATAGCACCACTTATCCTTAGATCTTTATTATTTCTTGGATTGTTGGGCGGTAGTATTCAGCCGCGCCTGTTTTCACAGTTAAATTGGCCAACGGTTGGTAATGAGCCTCACTATGAGTGTGACCACATAACACTAAAAAATTTATCGATGGGTTATCGTTAGCAAATGACAATAATACGTCTCCTATCACTTTTGAACTGAAGTAAGGTAACCAGTTTTCATCACTTATCTGTCCCTTATGTAAACTGGCCTCTTTGAATGGAGGGACGTGGGTTAGTACGATGACCTTTTGGGGATTATGTTCTATTGCTTGAGCTAAATCATTTTGTAGGGCGATGGCATCTACATCAGCAAGCTGCTGCATTTTTTCAAGCAGTTGAAATTTGCCTAGAATTTTCTCTTGGAATAAATCAACAATCATGCGGCTATCATTAAGCGATATCCGGCTGTTTTGATAATCACCCAACCGTCCATCAGCCCAACCATCTTGTCCTAATAAAATAGTGTTGTTAGGCAGTGAATGTATACCAGTTGCTGGTAGCCAAAATAGTTGACTATGTGTTTTGCTTATAACTGTAAGTGTTTCGCGAACATCATTAATAGTTCCTTGATAGTAATCATGATTACCCAAAATAAAATAAATAGGATTTTTAATGTGATCTACCATTTCACACAAAAGATCAGTTAAACAGTGAGCTTCAGCAATATCCCCACTTATTAACAGTGCATCAAAGGGAGTAAGAAGAATTTCATCGTAGAATTTTTTGCGCGCATCATTATCAAGAAAGTTAAGATGAATGTCAGTCAACCATGCCAGTTTCATTTTTTTGTCCATTTGTTACATTGAAATTTGTTTAATCCGTTCTATCACAGTTTGTACGCGTTGTGATGTCACTGGGCCATCGCTTACATGTCCTGGCAATGATTGTACAAACCGATCGTTCTTCAGTAGATCGCCAAATACCGACTTTAAATGTGATTTTAAATTATCACTGGCGGTATGTACTTCATCGGCAATTTCAACACAGCCTGCAATGACGGTGATGATATCTTCAAAATCATGACTACCAAGAAAGTCATTATTTCCTCTCGACTTAAATGCTTCTATTTTAGTCGCCAAAAAATAAGGAGCGGTGACAGATTTAATTATTAGATCTTCAGCTATTTTATGATCAACAGAGTGTTGTATTGCCTCTTTATACCAAAAATTTCCCCAGCCCAAGATTGTTTCATCAGTGGGCATTACATCGAGAATAATCTCGTCAAAATGCCAGCGACAAATAACATCATCATTTATAGAACGATAAAATCCTTTTTCTTTTAATTGCTCTTCAAATTCGTAGTATTGACCTAACGAAATAACATCAATAATGCAATCAACATCTAATGTAGGTCGAACATCCAACGATAAGGGATCATTGATAAAAAGTGCTGTGGTGCATCCGCCTAAATATACGACTTTATCGTTCAATGTGCCGAGTGTCCTCGCAACTATCTCCAACATCTTCAGATTTGATGATGCGCGTTTGTGCATATGGTTCATGATTAATTTTTTCCCTTAATAATTTAATAGCTATATTTCTTTCTCTTACTCGCGCAGAACGAATAGCATCAATTAAAACTAATAACTCATAAAAAATAACATCTGGATATTCTGCAAGAGATTGAGGAACCGAACGATAAAGCGGTTCCAGAGCCAAACCGCGTTGATCGCCTTCTGCATAGGGCCACACTGGAATAGGGTCGTCTCCTAACAAAATATGCTTTTTAAATAATGGCGCAGCATAGCTCGTTGCAATACCTCTTGTATAAGCACCTAACTGTACTGGGAAAAAATATTTAACTCCTGAAATTAAACATTCTTCACAAGCAGATTTGCTAGGTAAAAATACAGTTTTATTTTCTCGAAGAACTGGCCCTAAC
>JACPOX010000091.1:0-18829 GCA_016191305.1 Legionella longbeachae
ATACTTGGAATCATAAAAATTGATCTTGCCCCAGAGATCGCTGACAAGACCCCCATGGGTGAATAGTTGAATTTATTTTTAATATCTATCACTCTAGTATAACTGAAAAAATCTCCTGGTTTTTGAATCATTATTGGTAGTGTCACATTTTTTTTAGGTAGATCCACATACCACTCGAATCGTTTAGTGAGGATCATTCCCATTGGTGAACTATTTCTTCCATAACCAAGATGTTTATTAATATCAGGAGGAATTTGGGGATCACTTAATCTAACTAGTCCCAAGTCGTGTAGAGGAATAAATTGACTTATTTCATCTCCAATTATTTCTCCATATGGGAAATTAAGTTCATAAAGAGGGAAGTCTAAGCCTGGATTCAACTTATCCACAAGGTTAAAAAATTCGATATTGGCCTCTTTTATTTTTTCTTTAATCTCCTTCCAATAAACTTTCTTGGTGCCGATATGCGTCATTTCATCCTATATAAGTGTATAATTATTAGCTATAAAAATAGAGTGCTTATTTTATCATGATATTTTCTATATAGAATTATTAAATTTGAAAAATTTTAAGATGATGGTTAAATCTCCTCAGGTTAATTTGAGAACCTTTTAGGGATTTAATGGAGTAAGAGATGGGAATTAAAATCAATGTGAATGAAATAATAAGTAATACGTTAAACTCATCCATACATAATATAGATAGTCTTTCTAAGATTTTAGAAATTCCTAGAAAAAGGTTGTTACATACCGAGCTTCTAACTCAGGAAGACTTAAAAATATTAATAATTTTTAAACAAATATTAAAGAAATAATCTTATGGAGTCATTGCATATTCCAAGCACTGTAAATGATTCTTTATTAGGTGTAGTTATATTTTCATAATCTGGGTTTAACGCAATAAATTTGTAAAGTGGATTTTCTATATTTTTGTTATCAATCAAATACTTTCTAAACAACTTTTGTCCGGTTTTATTTATCTGAAATAATACAAAAGCACCATCCACTATCTCTTTATTAGTTTTGAACACAACAATATCATCTTTTCTAAAAAGACTATGCATACTGTCATCAAGTAATTTCACAGCAAACAAATACTTACTATCTAATTCCATTGGTATAGATACAGAAATTGAACAAACAGGCTTACTCTCATTTATTTCAGTAAGCTTGTGCAAAGGAATTGAAATGCAACTTAATTCAGGGGTTCTTTGAATAGAATCAACGCATAACAAATAAGCAGCGGGTACATTCAAAGCTTCTTCTAGCACTAAAATGCTTTCTAAATTCGGTAATCGTCGCCCCTGTTCCCAATGAGAAATTCTTGCGCTAGAAAAACCGGTTATTTTTGACAGCTCGATCGCGGTCATACCCTTCTTTTTCCGAGACTCGGCAATTCTTAATCCAATTTCTTTATTAATTTCGCTCATAGATTAATTTTAATATTGACAAAGTTATACCTTAAGTATAAATTATACGTGAGGTATAACTTATAAGTTTTTAATACCTAAAGTATATATGGTTTTCTAATTAATTAAAATATAAGGAGTAGCAATGTTAGTAACCATGTTAAAAGCAAAAATTCATAGAGATGAAAAACTCTTGTTAGAGACAGGAATCAGAGAGAATGAAAAAGTTCAAATTGTTAATATCAATAATGGTTCGCGATTTGAGACTTATGTAATTAAAGGACGTAAAGGGAGTGGGGACATTTGTGTCAATGGTGCTGCAGCAAGATTAGTTCATGAGGGTGATAAAATAATTATTATTTGTTATTGCACTCTCGATGAGCAAAAAGCTCAGGATTATATTCCTAAAATTATTTTTATGAATGAAGATAATAGTATTCAAAGCCACTCTCATCAAGAATCATCAAAAACGTTATTTCTCAATTAAATCAATTAACGACTAGGAACATCAATAAGGGATTATTATGGACAATTTATCAAATCAAAAAATTAGCCTTGTATTTGGAGGTGTATCTGCTGAGCGTGACCTCTCATTAAGAACGTTTAACAGTATTTATAATGAGTTACAGAAGCAAACAAAATATACGTTACATTATCACAATGTTTATTACATTAAAGAAGATGGCTTGGTTATTAAAAAACCATTTGATTTTTCTAAAGAGCCTGATTTTTACATTAAAAATCAAGGAAAATCATCTACTATACTTGAAATACTTCAGCAAATAAAAAAGAACGATGAATATGTGTTTTCTTTACTGTATGGGTTGTATGGTGAAGATGGTCATTTTCAAGGTTTAGGAAAAGCATTAAATATTAAAAGCTCTTTTGGTTCTGTACTGTCGTGCAGTTTAAGCAAAAGTAAATACCATTGTTCTAAATATATTGAATCGAACTATTCTGAATTAGAGCCCATACCTGTTATTCCTGTTAGAGCAGTAGATATTGATGATCTAAAAGAAAGGTTAATGCCTTTTGATGGACAAGAAATTGTGGTCAAACCTAATGCATTAGGCACCAGTATGATGACCGAACGTTTTTTACTCAACAAACATTCCATTCATGATGTTTACAATTTGATTGTTATGATATTGAAGTATGATGATATTGCTTTAGTACAAAAATACATTGCTGGCGAAGAATATTCCTGCGGTTGTATCGAGAATTTAAACAGAATTGATGCGTTGCCTTTAATGCTTGTACGTACAAAAGATAGTTTTTTTGGTCGCAGGGAAAAATTATGTAAGTTTGGGGTAAGCGAACGCATCATTCCGAATAATTATAATCCTTACACCGCCCAAATTACTAATATTTGCAAACGAATATTCACAGATTTGATGTTTGAGAATATGTTCCGACTAGATTTTATTGTGTCTGATGGCAAAATTCATTTTCTTGAAGCCAATTCATTACCGGGCTTAAGTAGCGCCAGTTTTTTTCCAAAAATGCTTCAGGAAATGAACGTTTCGATCGCCGATTTTATTCAATTAACTTATCAAAACAGCTTGAGGAGAAAAAGCAGGGAATGCCAATTTAACTATGATATGGATTGGAGGGGCTTAGCATGCACTGCATAGGATTGGTAGGTGGAGTCAGCTGGGTATCTACTATGGAATATTATAGGCGACTAAATTGTCGAATAAATCAAAAAAAAGGGAAAAATCATTCAGCAAAAATATTAATGTATAGTTTTGATTTTGAGGAAATTTTGGAATTTCAAAAAAATAAAAATGAGATCATGGAGTTAAAAGTATTGGAAGAAAAGGTGAGATTATTAGATAAAGCGGGTTCTGATGTGATTGCAATTTGTTCCAATACCACCAATAAATTAGCAGATCAACTTGATAGTACCCTGCATGAAAAATTAATTAATCTCATCGATGTAACTGGCGACTATTTACTTAAAAATAATGCAGTTCGAGTTGGTTTACTAGGTACCCGGTATACCATGGAGCTTGATTTTTATAAGAATAAATTGAACGAAAAAGGAGTATATGTGGTGGTTCCCGATAAGAAAGATCGGGAGCAGTTACACCATATTATTTATGAAGAATTATGTAAAGGCCAAAAGAATGCTTATTCCAAAAAATCATTACTCAATATAATTAATAAAATGGTCTCTTTAAATGAATTAGATGGAATCATTCTTGGGTGCACAGAGCTGCCTTTATTGGTTTCCCAATTGGATGTTATGATTCCTTTATTTGATACCATAGATATCCATATTGATGCCATTTTAAAAAGAATAACTCAGATCAATTAAGGAGTCCCCATGAATATTGATAGCCCTTATTCTGGGATCCTATGGTGCTTACTTGCTGGAGTGCTTTGCGTCAATGCAGCGCACTTTATTAGTATTCCCTTTTTAAGTCTGTATCTTGTGAATCACACACATTGCTCTCTATTGCTAAGTGGATTTGTCCTAGGAATTGCCCCGTTCTTTTCTATAGTGGGTGGGGTTGTTGGAGGACAATTATCCGATCGATACGATCGTTTAGTTATTTTGTATCTCTCGATATTTGCCACGGCATTGATTCTTATTTTATTTTATGGTGTTTTTAATCTCCAAAATAACCCAATACAATGGGGATTACTTATTCTCTTAAATGCCTTATTTGGTTTATTCACTTCCTTTTTTCAGCCTTCCGTGATGGCCTTATTGACTGATTTAGTTGCCCAATCCTATCGAGAACAGGTGTTTCATTTTCGTTATGCCGCGATAAACATCGGAGCGGTCATTGGTCCATTACTTGGTGTTTTTTTAGGAATTACTTTATCGCCGAGGGCATTTCTTATAGGGGGATTAATTTATTTGGGGTATGGATGTTTTTTGTATTTTGTTTTAAAAACACACAGGGTAACTCGGGTGTACTCTCTTCAAGAGTCTGTCTCTATTTTAGATTCAGTGAATGTCGTTTTTACCAATAAAAGATTATTTAATTTTATTCTGTTTCATATCGTTTTTGCGATTTGTTATGCACAAATTACATCTACTTTAGCCTACTATATTGCTGATAATGTAGCTAATAGTGCACGTGTTTATTCATTACTGATTTCTTTAAATGCGCTATTTGTATTATTAGGGCAAGCACCTATCTATTTTTTATGTAAAAACCAGGCAAAAAAGAGAGTCATTTTTTATGGCTGTTTTCTTTTTTGTTTGGGATGTTTTGGTTTTGCCTACTCTGGGAAAGAGGCCATTTATTTTTATAACTCCATGCTACTTATTACCTTAGGTGAATTATTGATATTTCCATTTGCATCAGGATTTATCGATGATATGGCCCCAGCGCATCTTAAAGGTACTTATTTTGGTGCCCTCACTTTTAGGGAATTAGGTTTAGGTTTTGGGCCTATTTTAGGTACCACAATTCTTCATGCTTTTGGTGGTAAGGTTCTTTTTTTATTCATAGGCTTATTGGCGCTGTGCTCCTATTATTTTATGGTACGTTGTGAGCGCGCTCAATATGTCTTGTCCTACAATGTCACTAGATAAGAGAGTTTAAAAATGAGTCAAGCTATTTTATTTGTTAATGTTCCAGATAAGCATCATTTGGAAAAAATGACAGCGGCACAAAAATTGGGGGTAAAGGTTTTTCTCGTCGCTCCAGTTTTTCAAGATTGGGTCAAGGGGATTGTTAATCATTTTATACAAGCAGATACAACTAACTTTTCCGAAACCTTATCCATTCTTCGTAGCGCTTACCAAGATACTCCTTTTGATGGAGTTATCACTCTATTAGATAAGAGTGTGGAATTAGTAGCAGCCATTGCACAAGAATTTAATCTTCCTGGAAGTACCCTAAAAGCTGCCACCACTGTAAAGCATAAATATAAAATGCGTGAAGCGTTAAGGGAATATGGTATTCCGCATCCCAAATTTCAATTAGTCAAAACATTAAAAAACTTACAGGATGCTGCGCTCTATATTGGCTTTCCTTTTATTTTTAAGCCAGTTGCCGCATCAACCAGTGCTGCTGTTTTTAAAATAGACTCGATGGAGGAGCTCGAGAAGGCTTTCCATTTAATGGCTACTTGTGAACGCCCCCCCTTTTGGCTTTATCCTGATGAATATCTTGCTGAAGAATTTATGAACGGCCAAGAAATTAGTGTTGAAGGAGTCATTAATCGTAAGCAAATCCATTTTGCGGGGATTACTAATAAATCAGTATCAAGCCCTGGTTTTACTGAGTGGATGCATTGCTTCCCCACTTATTTTGAGCCAGAGGTATGCTCCAAAATTTATGAGCTTGTGGCACGAGCCATTGAGGCAGTAAAGATAAATGATTGTGCTTTTCACGTGGAAGTGATGATGACGGCAGAAGGCCCTAAAATTGTAGAAATCAATTCACGCCTGGCAGGCGCTTTCATTTCAAGTCATCTTGTACCAATGGCAACCGGAATTGATTTAGCTTGTGCCAGTATTCAAACCGCCTTGGGAGAACCCATCAAGTTAAAATCATCCCAGCAATTATATGCTTGTGAACGTAATGTATTTGCTAAAAAAAATGGAACTATTATCGCTTGGAAGCATATTGATGGAATATTAGATCAACCCGGAGTTAAAGATTTTAAAATATTGCGATCTGTGGGTGACTATGTCAAGGTGCCTCCTGAGGGATACGATAATCTTTTATGTGCTGTAATCACTGTGGGAGGTACATTTAATCAAGCTCAGGAGGTAGCAAAAAAGGCGTTAAACAGTATTGAATGTGTTATTGAGTAGAATATATTTTTGGTTCAATAATCGAACCGAACGAAATGGGGTATAACCATAAAAAATTTAATATGATTACTCCCCATTAAAATCCATTTTTGAGCGACCTGCAGCGAATTCTTAACAGATCGTGTCACCTTAACATAGATTTAATAATGGTTTTCAATATATTCTTTTCATATCGGTAATATTTTCCTTTTGATTTTTTCCGTAAGCTGTAAATAAAAAAATAGGCATATTTTGGTTATGGTAATAATATATAACTCTTTGCACCACCGCTCTTACCCTGATTACTATCAGCTGTCCAACGAATCTTTCTAGCCCCGTCAGTTCCAAGAATAAGGTCTCCTTCAGTTGGATTTTGAGCAATATGACTTATAAAGTCATCTCTGCTTTTCTATAAACATCCAAATAAATCTTGAGATCACCATCAGCATTTACAAACAATGAGACTATAATTTATAAAAGGGCCTAGCGCTCCGTAACTTGAGCCCTGGCGCAGAAATCTAAAAAATCATATCGGAAAATCCCCAATAACATCATTATACTTATCTTGTGCATTAGCCAAGCTTAATTTGGAGTATATTTCAAGAGAGTCTCTTTTAGCATGGCCTGAATAAGGTTGAATAAAGGCGTCATCAATATTTTGTTTCTTAAGCCAAGTAAATAAAAAATGTCTTAGTTTGTGAGGCGATATGGATCGCTCAATACCTGCAAGTTTAGTATATCGCATAAGAATTTTTCTAATTCCACGATCGGTATAATGACGTCGAAAGCCTGATTCAAATAAAAACATCCTGTTTTCATTTTTATATTGTTTTAAATGAAGTGCTAATGTTTCTTTAAATGCCGGTGAAAAGGGTACAATTCTATCTTTTTTTCCTTTACCCTGATTTATTTTTATCCGACAATTGGTTAAATCAATGTCGCATATCTGTATATTAATTAATTCACTGACCCTTATCCCTGTATAAAGTAAAACTTTAACAATAAGCATAGGTATAATATCGTGAGATTCCCAAACAGTTTTGTAAAAGAGTCTAATTTCATCTTCAGTTGGAACATAGGGTAGGCGTTTGGGTGTTGTTGTTACTTCAATATTCAGATTTTCCCTCACAAATCTGAATACATCGCGAAGGTAATCATAGTTAGGATTTTGTGTCTTAAGTAGACTTGAAACTTTTTGAGCCATTTTTTTAGCTGATATTTGTTCCATTATGCAGCTACCTTATAATCAAGGTGAGGTAGTCTTGTTGATAAATCCAATAAAAATAAACCATACGGATTAACATGTTCATAAATAAGGGCTGTTAATGCTCGTTTATCTTCTTTTGTCAGTTGATCTTTTAATCCAAGCTCTTCGATAATTTGCTGAATCATTAACGTATTGATATAAACCATAGATAGCTGTAAAAGATGTAAAGACATAACAGATAATGTTTGCGCCTTTTCATGGTTAGATGAAATTTCCCCAGCACGACCATAAAAAATGAACTTGCTAACGCCATTCCAAAGCTCAACTACATTTAATCCTTCTTGAATTTCTTGCCTGATAGATTCGTACATTAAATAATTACACATGAATATAGTTTTTAGAACTTTTCCTAGAGGTAAAGACAAATCATCAAAATATTTCTCTTTATTCTCTTCAAAATTATTAGGCAAATCCTCATCTGGGTTTGGATGTTTGAAAGATCCTTCAATCCATATTTCACGGCATCTAATACGATCTGCAAGTTTTTTTAAAACATTGACTTCATAACAAATTCGTATAATTTTTCCGGTATGGGCATCAACAATACGTTTTTGCCAACTTATTTCTTCTGAGGTTAAATCCACAGCATCCATCGTTATCATCATATTTTACTCATTAAGTCCGTTCCTAGAACAGCCTGAGTCGGAACTCAAAAGCTATATTCCTCTAAATTTATTGTTGTAATCTATCTAAATCGGATGTTAGTATCAACCACAAAATAAAAATAGGAACCAAAAGGTTCTTAATTCTGCTGCTAATAAGGCATTATTACACTATTCTTAATAGCCTTTAAATTTAAGGATTATTAAATGAAAAAAGGATGTCTATCGTTTTTTTTAATCATTTGTGCTGCCAATGCGTGGGCAAAGCATCATATTATTGATTTAACAGTAGCTTATGATACCTTTAATTTTACTGGATATCCTTCCAGAGCAATTACTGTTAATCATCAGATCCCAGCGCCAACGCTTCGATTTAAAGAAGGGGATGAGGTAACGATAAACGTTCATAATAACTTAGATAAAGAAGCTGCTATTCATTGGCATGGCATTATTCTTCCTTGGCAAATGGATGGCGTCATGAATATCACGCAAAAGGGAATTCCTCCAGGAGCTACTTTTCAATATCATTATACCCTACATCAATCCGGTACTTATTGGTATCATTCACATGCAGGTCTTCAGGAACAAGAAGGTTTATATGGCGCTTACATCATCGACCCGAAATCTTCACCTCCTTTTAAATACAATAAAGACTTTGAAGTTGTATTATCAGACTGGAAAAATACAAAAGCCGATCACATCCAAGCTAACTTGAAAAAAACAGGGGAATATTATGGTGCAAGGTTTCCTTTGCAACCATCACTTTTAAATTTTATTCAAAGTTATAGTAAAGCCTCGAACAAAGAGCGTAAGAAATTATGGATGGACTATAAAATGATGCAAACCATGCGAATGGGCATCTTCGATTTAAGCGACATTGCTTATGATATTTTTTTAATGAACGGTCATCCAACTTCTCGTCCATGGACCAAGCAGGTTAATATGCTTCTATTATTGAAGTTGCCAAAGGCAAAAAAAACCAAAAAATATTGTCAAACAAACACCTTACTATAATCGCCCAATTGTTCGAATGGATGAACTACGTCCTATTTCGTTGCCAATGGTGGAGCATCCCATTCACACACCAAATAAGTTTTTTTCGGCATCCTTTATAGAATTTGGCGGTGATTTTTCCAAAAATCGACAGACACTGACTTATTATGGATTATATGGTCCTGATTTTAATAAATTACAACTCTTTATTAATGATGCTGAAATGGAAAAAGGTACTATTTCTAATGCAGATATTGATATTTTTTATTGGCGGCAAATCAGCCAGTTCTGGATGATTAAAGGTGGTGCTAATTATTTTTATCGTCCATCAAAAAAACCTTACTGGCAGCCTGGTATCGGTTTTGAAGGGCTCATGTATTATTTTATTACTAATAACTCCAGGTTTTATTATCACAAAGACAGTCTGAAAGCGGATGTTGAATTTGGCCGTAATACTCAGTTAACCAATAATTTATTTCTAGGCACTCTTTTTAGAGTGATTGCTGCAACGAAAACGGTTACGGAAGATGAGATTGGCAGTGGTCTTAATGAGACTCAATATGTGGTTCGACCCAACTACAGACTTACCCCGGGCATTTCTGCTTTTATGGAATATGAACACACCAAATACCATAGAACTTTAAAAAGTATCAGACGGAGAATTGGAGAGCCACTAGTCGAAAATTCCCTTTTTTTTGGCTTAAGTATTATTATTTAAAAGCGATCTAGTTTCTGTATCTTTTACATAGGTCGATTTTATTACAGAAGTATAGGAAAAGCAGGGCTAAAGTGAACATTTTATAGATGTGTTATGTATGCTGCATAATGAATTAAAAAAGGAGTGAACATGGATCAGCGAAAGGGAAGTATGGGTTGGGGACGATTTGTTGCGATGATCACTGTCTCTACTGTAATTATGTTTTTGCTAATGTATCAACTTGTCTACTCCTTTGATCATGCCCTGTTTAGTCTAAACCGGATGATTGCTTCACTGGTAATGGGATGCATCATGACTATCGTAATGCTAGGTTTTATGTGGTCGATGTATGAAGGTATAGGAATAAAGGTTACCGTTCTCATCGCCGCAGTAATAATGGGTGTTATCTTGTTATTTATTAACAGAAACCAACTCTTAATCGGTGACATCAGCTTCATGAAATCAATGATTCCTCATCACTCCATTGCTATTAATAACTCCAGAAAGGCAAGCATTAAAGACCCACGTGTTCGTAAACTGGCAGATCAGATAATTGAAGCTCAAGTCCGTGAAATAGCCGTGATGAAACTCCTCATTAATGATATTGAACACAATGGCCAGCGTGGTACGACTAAGCTCCCTCCTCGCTCAACTGAGATAACCCCAGAGATGAGTCTTAAGATTCAAAAAGCTGTTCACTAGTTTGGAAAAATAGGATGTAGGGGTTAACACCAGCGAAATTGTCTACCTAAATTCAACCTGATCCATTTATTTTCTCACTAGTTGATAATAATTTTTTCTGCTGGGATCCAAACGGCGATTATCAAGCCATTCACATAACCTGATTTCTGAATCATCTTGAATAAGTGGTCGTTAAGTACTAACTTTAATTAAAACACATCTTAGGAGAAAAGTTATGAAACAAGACCACGTGAGAGCCAATACTTCAGCTGCTACCAATCAAGCTATTGATAATCAAATGATAGCAACTCTTCAGACTTTCTCTACTGCCAGTTTAGATGAGATAAACCAAAGGCTTGATAAAATTGAAAAAGAATATAATGTGGAAAGAGTGTTAGAATTAAACGCTTCTACCTTAGCTTTCATTGGTGTTTTATTAGGTGCATTTGTAAATATTTATTGGCTTATTCTTCCAGCACTAGTACTCCCATTCCTAGCCCTACACGCTGTTCAAGGTTGGTGTCCTCCCCTACCTATTTTAAGAGCATTAAAAATTCGAACTCAGAAGGAAATTGATGTGGAAAAATATTCGCTAAAAATTTTAAGAGGAGATTTTGATGGTTTACAAAAGGAAAAGGACATACCAAAAATTCTACAAATAGTGAGAAAATAATTAATTTGCTTATTGTAACCCAGAACAGTGTCATGTGACGAAAGAAGTTAGGAAGCAATTTTCAAAATACCTACATTTGTTATGAGTTTTTGTTGTGATTTATGAATACCATTTTAATTATTTGATAGGTTTATACACCTTATGAAGTTGCAGATTTAAAGCTCGATACTTTGTCATATAAGATAGAGAATATATTGTTATAAATTTGGGTGTTTCTTCCCGACTCTGAGAAATTGGTATAACAGGTGGAACTTGGGCATGATGAAGCAAATTAACTAATTAAACTTAAATTAGAAATTTTGCGTCAGGGCACAAGTTCTGAGCATTAGGCCAAAAGGAATATTTATCACATGTATAAATGAAAGAAAAAATCATGGACAACGATTTTTAAATATACAGATCAAGGATATAAATACAGAAAGTGAATTGTATTCTGTACTGACTTTATGCGCCTAACTATTTCAATGCAGGCGTCATCTAATATGCGTCAGACACCCATATGAATTAAGGCATTTATCGACCACCGGCAATAGGAGGAAAAATCACCCACTTGGGAAAAGCGTTTTATATCTCCAGTTTCTAGCATAATAGTTAAGGCCAGAATAGTACCGATTCCATCAATATCTGTCAGTTGTTTAAAAGGCTCCTTTAGTCGTACTTTTTTGACTAAAGTTATTTCTATTAATGAAATATGCTTCTCTCTCTAAATAATTCATCATATTAACGTTGCACAGCATGCCAACACAATCTCCTCAGATAAAAAATCAGTTTTTACTTGTCATGCTATTTCCTATGTCGGATTATTTTCAATAGTAGTAAATGACTCATAAGGAATCTATAAAAAAGTGTGGGACAATTAGGAGCAAGTGGGTTAAGTGCTTGAATTTGAGCCCTGACCCTATTTATTCTGCAGGATTAACCAAACTCCATTTTGTACGTGTATAGGCTATATTAAAACCATTTCTTTCAGCGTTTTTCTGAGATTGGCTACCTGGGCTTGCACACAACATTGCGAGAGTACAGCCTCGAGCAGTAGCGTAATTTAACCGTGCATTTAATAGCGCATTTTGTGCTCCTAGGTTTCGCCATTCAGGAATAGTGCTAGCTCCTGCAAGGAGAGCTACATCATTATGAATGTTGAGCATTCCAGTTGAAATAATTTTACCATCGATTTCTCCACAAAATGGGTGCGCACTGGCGCTATTTGCAGCGACGAAAGCAAACTGATATATAAAATCTGAAAAACCACCAATTTCTGTACTCCAGCCTTGTGCAGAAGTTCTTGCCCAAATATCTTCTTCATCCTTGCATAATATCCTTATGCTCACTCCGGATTTTTTGGGGTGGGGAAATGTAATATCTTTTGATAAGACTTTATACATAACCGTTGTTAATTCAATTGGTTTGTATCCGCGCTCATGTAATATAGCCATATGGGATGGGCTTGCCATCGGGCTGACTTCGTGAAAGACAGAAGCATTATGATTTTGAAAAAAATTTTCTATTTTTGTAAGATCTTCATGAGTGATCTCTTCAAACAAACTTAATCCGAAAGTTTGTGTTAAGGGAGATTCTGTGCCATCAAATAAAGCATAAGCTCCCTTGACACTCATCCATTCAGCGCTAGTATGCGGCTGAATTGTTGCTCTGGCATTTACAAAATTGACATTCGCATGAGCCTCAGCGAGTTCTAGTTTTTGGGAAAGAAATTTGTCAGAAAATACGGTCATTAGCTTGTTCTTATTAAAAAAATGGTACAAAAAGTCAGAAAAAATCTCTAAATTTCAGTGTAGAGGTCAACTGCTTTTTTAAAGATAATACATCATGCAATCAGCTCTTATGGAACATCATCGTAATGTCTATAGGATCAAAAGTATATTTGTGATTACAAAAATCACAACGTATCGCTACTTCTCCTTGCTCTTTCAACAATTCCTTTGCCTCGTCCTCACCTAAAATATTAAGAACCTGTTGCATTTTTTCCATACTGCAGCGACATTTAAATTGTGTTCTGCGTCTCTCAAAAGTTCTTATCTCTGTTTCATTATACAGGCGGTAAAGCAAAGTTTCGTTATCTATAGTAAGTAATTCATCCTCACTCACAGTTTGACCCAATTGCACTGCATATTCCCAAAATTGTTCTCTTTGAAGAGTATCCTCTCCAGGCATTAACTGAAGTAACATGCCTGCTGCAGCATTCTCATTGACTGCTAGCCAAACACGTGTGGCAATTTGTTCTGATTGAGCGAAATACGTCATTAAATTTTCACTCATGGATGTTGACTGAATGGGGACTAAGCTTTGATAAGAATTGGTTTGATTATTTTGATTAATAGTAAGAACCATCTGCCCTTCAAGAAATGCAGAAGCGTATTCTGCGGTCTCTAAGTTTTCCATAAATTGAGCAAAGGCTCTTATATTTAACTCATGATCACATTGTACGAGCAATAAAGGAAGTCGTTTATCACCTTGAAACTGTAAATTTAAACTGCCTTGAAATTTTATACTAGAAGTCAAAAGCAGGCATGAAACTATAGCCTCACCTAATAAATTTTTAACCATAGGGGGGTAGGCGCGCTGACTCATTATGGTTTGATATGTTTTTTCAATGTGGACAATTTCTCCACGAATATGGGCATGTTCAAAAATAAAGCGTTGCAGAGTATCAGATTCTTTCATAACAAACTCAAAAAATAATTACGGCAGTCATTCAATAGATTATGACGGCGCACAGTATAACATAATTTTTTCGCAATTATCCTGGTGAAAAAATAATCTTGAACTATGCTTTTAAAACCCCTCCAAATATTCAAAGGAAGAAATCATGAGTGATAAAAATATACTTACCCCATTATTTAAAACAATAGACAAGGTCATTTTTGGTATTGATGAATCAGATGAAACCGAAAGCAAACCTGATTTTATTGAATTAGATAATGAAGAAGAATTTGATGTAGAACGTTCTACGAATTAGTAGTTGATTCGGGCAATACAAGCGGGCAATAATCGCACTTTTTGAGCGAGAACCCCAGAAATGCTAAACAGCCAACAAATGGCCGCTGTTCACTATATAGATGGACCTTTATTAGTTCTTGCAGGAGCTGGAAGCGGTAAAACACGAGTCATCACGCAAAAAATAGGCTACTTGATTAATACATGCGGCTATGCCGCGAAAAATATATACGCAGTAACTTTTACCAACAAAGCAGCCAATGAAATGCGTGCTCGCGTCGCCGCCGTTCTTCCATCAGCCAATCGCCGCGGATTAAAAGTAGCTACTTTTCATACTTTGGGGTTAAGCATCCTAAAACGTGATTTTGCTTTGTGCGACCTTAAAAAAGGTTTTTCTATTTTTGACAGCGAAGACTGTTTACAGATTTTGCGAGGATTTTTGCCTGCAAATAGAGCTAGTGAACGAGAATTTACACTCCAAATTCAGCAACGAATTTCTCGTTGGAAAAATGAACTACTCAACCCAGAACAAGTCATTAAAAACCCTGAAGATATTCCTTTATATGAAGAAGCCGCATTGCTTTACCCAAGATACCAGCAAGCTCTTAAAGCATATAATGCCGTTGATTTTGATGATTTGATTCGACTACCGGTAAGCCTCTTAAACGAACACCCTTCTGTATTGGAATATTGGCAAAACAAGATTCGTCACTTATTAGTAGATGAATACCAAGATTCAAATACCAGTCAATACCTTTTGGTCAAAATGCTCACTGGAATTCGTGCTCATTTTACGGTCGTAGGCGATGATGATCAGTCAATTTATGCATGGAGAGGAGCAAAACCTGAAAATTTAAACCAGTTACAGCATGATTACCCACAATTAAAAATAATAAAATTAGAACAAAATTATCGCTCAACCAATATCATTTTACACGCAGCAAACCATCTGATTGCTCATAATCAACATCTATTTGAAAAAAAGCTTTGGAGTGAGTTTGGTCATGGCGAATTATTACGCATTGTGCGTTGTAAAGATGAACAGGATGAGGCAGAACAAGTAGTCGCAGATTTAATCAGCCATAAAATGCGTACCAGAACCCAATATGGCGACTACGCCATATTGTACCGAGGCAATCATCAATCGCGCGTCTTTGAAAAAGTACTCCGCCACTATGGTATTTCCTATCATATCAGTGGTGGCCAATCCTGGTTTGCCAAAACAGAAGTCAAAGATGCATTTGCCTATTTGAAACTCTTATGTAATGAAGCAGATGATGCTGCGTTTTTAAGAGTCATTAATACCCCTAAACGAGGCATTGGTGAGGCAAGCCTCGATGCTTTGGGTCGTTATGCCCAAGGTAGAGGAATTAGTCTTTATACTGCAGCAGATCATCTTGCTCTAAGTGAACATATTGTCGATAAAACACGTGCCGCACTACTTACATTTAAATCTTGGCTTGAAGAGATAAAAAAACGATTAACTACAGAATCTATAACGGAATGTTTAAAACAAATGGTGGAAGCCAGTGGCTATGAGGCTCATGTTTATGAACAATGTGATACGCCAGCTAAGGCACAAAAAAAGATGGACAATGTGTGGGAGTTGTTGGAATGGGTTGGACGTTTATTAGCGAAAAATCCACAACAATCATTAGCTGAAGTCATCAATAAGTTAATTTTGATCGATATTTTGGAACAAGCAGACGAACACAATAATGAAAACTTACAACTCATGACCTTACATGCTTCAAAAGGTTTGGAGTTTCCTTATGTCTATCTAGTAGGAATGGAAGAAGAATTATTGCCGCATCGAGTAAGCATTGATGAAGATCAAATAGAAGAAGAAAGACGTCTTGCATATGTAGGCATTACACGAGCGCAGAAGGGATTATGCTTTACTTTAGCCAAACAAAGACGTCGTGCTGGAGAATTTCAAGATTGTTTACCGAGCAGATTTTTAGATGAGTTGCCGACTGAACATCTGGAATGGTTTGGTAAAAATGTTGAACGCTCTGAAGAACAATCTAAAAATTTAGCCAAAGCACATTTGGCTGGTTTAAAAAATATGTTGCGTGAATCCTGAGTTGCGATAGGACTAAGTACTGTTATACTGAATTAATGAAAAAAAATATTATTCTGTTCATTGTTTCTTTTGCCATGTTTATGGAAGCTGTAGATACGACCATAATCAACACAGCAATTCCAGTGATGGCACACAGTTTGAATGTCAATCCTATTGATTTAAAATTGGCACTGATTAGCTATCTTTTAAGTTTAGCGATTTTTATTCCCATAAGCGGCTGGATAGCCGATAAATTTGGCATAAAAATTGTTTTTATCACTGCAGTAAGTGTTTTTACCTTAAGTTCTGTTTGGTGTGGATTTACTAGTAACTTAACAGAATTGATTTGTGCACGAATCGTTCAAGGCCTGGGAGGCTCGTTAACTATGCCCGTTGGTCGTTTGATTATTTTACGGACATGTGAACGCCATGAATTAATTGCAAAAATGAGCCTAGTGGTCATGATTGCATCTTTAGGCATGATGCTTGGACCTTTATTAGGTGGAGTTATTACGGATCGTTTTTCCTGGCGTTGGATATTTTGGGTTAATATTCCAGTTGGAATACTTGCTGTTGGTTTATCAAGTAAATTATTGCCTTACATGCCTCCCAGACCAGTCCCTCCTTTGGATAAATTAGGTTTCATATTGTTTGGCTGTGGGTTAGCTACTTTAACCTTTAGCTTATCTATGTTCAGCGAATCAAGCGTCACAATAACAGAGACTGTTGTCGTCTTTATTATTTCACTATTTTTATTAATCGGATATACCAGACATTCCTATAAAAAAAAACATCCTATTGTTAAAGTAGAACTTTTGCGAACACGTACATTTTGCATTTCCGTTATAGGTAATTTGTTAGTACGAATAGGTTTTGGTGGTGTTCCTTTTTTATTGCCGCTTTTGTTACAGATTGCTCTTGGCTATTCACCACGCTTATCGGGTCTACTCCTGACCCCCATCGCCCTAGGTGTTTTTCTGGTTAAACCTTTATCTATTTATATATTACGTTGGTTTGGTTATAAAAATTTATTAATTTTGAATACAATTCTGGTGAGTATCTCTTTGTGGTCTTTTTTTTCCATAAATCAAAACTCTTCCATTTACGGTATTGGGCTTATAACTTTTGTTTATGGATTCTTAATTGCATTACAATACACGGGAATGAATTCTCTCGCTTATGCTAATATTTCAGAAAACAACATGAGCGCTGCAACAAGTATCATGAGCACCACCCAACAATTAGCTCAAAGTTTTGGAGTCGCAGTCTCTGCGATTTTAATTAGTATATTAACCTACAATAACGCAAATCATGCTTTATCTCTTAAAATATTTCACGAAACTTTTTTAATGCTTGGTTTAATGACTTTTTTTTCAGGTATAATTTTTATTTTTCTAAAAAGAGCAGATGGACTTGAATTAATTCAGATTCCTGAAAAAAAATCCTTATAAAAAACGTGCTTCATTCAGTGTTTTAAACAAATCTCCTATAGTATTCTTACATTATTTTCACTAAAAACGGCTAAAAGCTTACAAGACATTAGAATTTTTAGACAAAATGGTCTATGATGGTGGCGCATTATTAATTGTTTTTATTTGATTTTTAAAAAAAGTTAAAAATATTTAATAAAAAAACAGCGCAATTAATAAAATAATGCTACAATGTGCTGGTAACAATTTAGGAAATTAACATGTCAGAAAAAATTCGTGGTACAGTAAAGTGGTTTAATGAGTCCAAAGGTTTCGGTTTTTTAGAAAGTGGCGGTAAAGATTATTTTGTACATTTCAGTGCAATTCAAGGTACAGGGTTCAAAACTCTTGCCGAGGGTGCAACAGTAATGTTCAAAGCCAGCAACGGCCAGAAAGGTCCTCAAGCTGAAGAAGTTGAAGTAGTCTAATTCATTTATTGAAAGCCCCCACTCACTTTAAGATAATTATATTTTAAAGTGGATGGGGGCTTTTTTTATGTATAATTTTTAAGCTTAGCTGTTGTTGCTCGCGCTTATTTTATCAATATTTTCTTGCTCACATGAAATGACTTTATAAATATCGATACTTTGCCGTAAATGAAAAACTTTTTCTATCCATTCATTTTGAACCTCAACCGTTATCCAAACAATAGACTTCTTGCGCTTTAATTAAGGCATCCCACCATTTCTCCATTGAACTTATCGCAAGACACGCTCCTTCTATTATTTCCTTTTCTTGCAAAAATTGATCAGGATCTTCGTTTTGTTTCGGCAGATTATGACCAATAAATTTGCCTAACTCATCTTTATGCGCTTGCTCAACCCCATCCAGATGTAAATCATGAAATTGCTTGATACGAGAATTATCAAAATCAAAGCCCTGTCTTTGGCAGAGTTCACTACCGATTTTTTTAAATAAAATATGTTCGAAAATAGCTGCGGTTTCAGTAGCATACATCACACCAAGTGTTTTTGAGGCATTTAGCTGTATCATAGCCTCAAGCTCCATGAAAAACTGTTGGGTAGCCACATTGGGAGCGCGATTACTAACATCTAAGCCTATTTTTTTTAGAGCATTTTGATACATTTTTGCATGATTTTTTTCCTCATTATAATTCTCCAATAACTCTTCAGACACACCTTGAGCCACCAACGATTTTGTTTGGATATGTGAATTCATTAAAAATCGAGTATTATTTAACGAAAATTGATAATGCTCCATGGTTAACCATTGAAGATAAGTAGTTGAACATTTTTTTAA
>JACPOX010000091.1:18880-21239 GCA_016191305.1 Legionella longbeachae
TTTCGTCGTAAAATGATTGTTTTGATCATCTAAGTTTTCTCTTATCATAAAGCCTCCAGTTAGTATTGAGAATACGCATTCTCTACTTGGCATTATCTTAGTCAAACAAATGATATAATAATAATATCCTTATCCAATGATCTTAATAACTATTAATTATGATTAATTTTGCACAGATCCAAATATTTATTGCTGTTATAGAAGCTGGAGGCTTTATTGCTGCGGCAGAAACGATGCACCGTTCCCAGCCAGCAATAACTAATGCCATAAAAAAACTGGAAAACAGGCTTGGATTTGAACTATTTGATAGAACTCATTATCGACCTCATCTTACTGCAAAAGGTGAGTCTTTTTACCAGAAAGTCCGTGAGTTAGTAAGTCAATTTGCGCAATTACAAAATAGCATAGAACAATTAAGATCTGGTATCGAGACGCAATTTGCTATTGATCTCGATATTAGTTTGCCATTAACAGCCTATACTCCGCTCATTGAATCATTTATAAAATCTTACCCTGAAACCTGTTTTTCACTAAGTAATAATACCTTTGTAAAATGTATTGATCGCCTGGAAAAGAAGGAGTGCAATGTATGTGTTGCCGCAAGTCATATTCGCTATCCCAACATAGAGTATATACCGATGCCCTCCATCCGCATGTTACCAGTAGCAAGTAAAACCTATTATGACCAAAATAAAGAGCAAATTAATAACCCCAAAAACAGCATGTATTGTATGCAAATTATGATTGCAGATACGCAACAAGAATTACGCGAGCTTAATATTGAGCCATTAAGTAATTCTATGCCAAAATGGCTAGTGAGTGATATGTTTACCCGTAAGTTATTAATTTTATCCGGCATGGGGATTGGGCGTTTACCAGAGCATCTGATTGAAATGGAATTAGCAGAAGGAACATTGGTACAATTAGATTCAAAAGAATATATAAGCGTCACTATGGAGATGTATGCTATGCGTTTGATTAATCGTGAACACGGCGTTATTTCTAATTCCGTCTGGCAATCTCTAAAAAGTTTTTAACTGATGTGAAAACAGAAATCAGATGCACCCGAATTAAAATTAAATGCGAGAATGGTGAAAATACAAGGAGTAATAACATGGGCATAAAAATAGCAGTTATTGTAGGAAGCTTACGGAAAGAATCTCTCAATAGAAAAATGGCGAAGGCATTGATATCTTTGGCTTCCTCTGCTCTAAAACCACAAATTATTGAAATCGGGGACTTACCTTTATACAACCAAGATTTAGACGATGAAGGAAAAGTTCCAGCTGCCTGGAATCATTTTCGTGAACAAATCAATAGTTGTCAGGGTGTACTGTTTGTCACTCCGGAATATAATCGCTCTGTGCCTGGCGTACTCAAAAATGCGATTGATGTAGGCTCTCGTCCTTATGGCCAAAGTGTCTGGAGTAAAAAGCCAGGTGCCGTGATTAGCGTTTCTCCTGGGGCAATTGGTGGATTTGGTGCCAATAATCACTTAAGACAATCATTCGTGTTTTTAGATATCCCGGTGTTACAACAACCTGAAGCATACATTGGTATGGCGGGTAACTTGTTTAATGCTCAGGGTGAGATTACAAATGAAGATACAAGAAAATTCCTAAAAAAATTTATGGAGGCTTATAGCGATTGGGTTGAACTCCATACACAAGCTTAATAAAGGTTGTGATTTTTAAAAAGTGACAGTAAAGATTCTCTTTTATACATTGTAAACGTCTATTGGGTATATAAATTTCGTCTTTGCGAGCTTGGCGAAGCATCGTACTATGCTTCGTTATAAATCTGCACTAGATTGCTTCACTCCGTTCGTAATGACGGCAATTTTGCGATGGGGCGGGTTATTTAAAATTTAAATCTAAATCGGGATTATTCAACTCACTATAAGTTGCTGGTTTTACCGTTTCAGCAACACTCTTGAATTCTTTGAATTTTTTAAGACTTTCTGATAAATCATTACATTGAAATATTTCTTTTATAAAATCGGTAAATTTACTTAGCATGATACCTATTGGCAATACATATCCAACAGGACGAGTTTCCTTTATCTCAATTATACGTTTAGCAGTTTCTGAAAAATTAACCCCACAGGATTTCAAGGTACGTACTATTGAAAGGTCGGTTTTTTCAACCGAAGTAGTATTCATTGTTATAGAATCGAATATGTTTTTACCTTTATCAGGCATAGTGTTTTTGATTTCACAAACAAAAAAATGAACCATGTGAGGCTTATTTTCTTTAATAGCTTGCATTAAATAAGTTAATAATTGCTCTTGTCCAAGTTTGTACTCAGAACTTTTTAATTGTGATAATAATAAGTTAACACATTCAGTAGAACCACTGT
>JACPOX010000092.1 GCA_016191305.1 Legionella longbeachae
AAGAATGTATTTTATGCTTAAAAATTTGCGAAACTTCTTTTTTTATTATAGTAAAAAGCTCTGTACGTAATGTTTCTTTATAAAAATCATCGAATAAAATTTTTCGACCAATCAAGTCAATTTTATGAGACGAAAAAGCCGTATTACTTTTTTGCAACTTTTTATGAATAAGTTGGGTTATTTGCTTCAATTTATCATTATCATTTGTAGCATAACTTAAAGCATTTTTATGAATTAAATGAAAACTGTCTTGTTTTAATTGAACTTGTTGCACAATTAATGGCTCTATATGTCTCAAAGCCATTAAAAATTCCTCGCTAGTATGAAATGAAAAATTGAGAGTCAAATAAGCTTGTAAAAGATGCATCGCTTTTCTGTCGGGTTTAAAGACAACTAAATTTTGTAAACATCGATAGTGAGGATCCTGCCAATTGGAAGTACCAATCCCTTGATATAATTCTTGGATTTCGCTTATATCACGTGTAATAAACTCTGGATTTAAATGCGTAAATTGAAACGCCAGTTTCGTTGGCCCTTCAAAAAGCTTTTCTTCAGCGCTAATAATGGGGGATTGATATCTACTATCCCAAAGAAGACTCTCATTTTTCTTCTGAATAATAAGATTGTTATGATGAGCTGGCTGTTGAAACATCATTGGTTTATAACCGGTTTTAGAAAAAACACTATTTTTGAATTGTTTTCTAATATTTTTTTGAAACATTTTTTTATTCCTTATTGATACTAGTCTACTTATATCAATTTCATCGCATAACTCTGAGAAAAAACATCATGTTTTGATAAGAATTCAAACTTAGAAAATTTAGAAATGGTAAAATAAAGTTGAATAAAGCCGGTGAGTATAGAGTTTTTTCCAGGTCGACTCAATAAGATAATTGCTTTGCTTTTCTGACGTTTACTGATGCTTCCTTGTACTTACAAAAGATCCTTTTTCTAAAAAACTCATTATTAATCGTTTCGCTTCTTCGTTGTTCATTATAAAAGTGTGATTGGAATTAACAATCATTGGTTCTTCTTGGCCTTGTAAACGCGCAGATTTTGGCGGTACCTTCGCATCATAGCGTCCAGCTATTATTCCTATTTTAACTTTCGGAATAGGCACTTGATGAACATATGATGTTTGTTCAGAACTTAATTCTGCCATTGGCTTTATTGTCGAGCTAATTATCGGTAATATTTTTAGGGATAATTTTGCCAATTCTGAGCCTTGATTTGGCGGCGCTAACATGATGAGACAACCCACATATTTTAGTTGTTTTTTTGAAAGCTTGGATAATGCTTCTCTGCTAATAATGCCACCCAGACTATGGGTAATGAAATGAATTTTTATACCCGGATTTTTTATCAATAAGTCGATAATAAATTGATTTAAATAAAATCCATGTTCTTGAATTGAGTATTTTGGAGAAGGATAGCTGTATGAATAAACTTGATAACCATGTCTTTTCAAATAGTTTTTTAAAGGCCACATGCTTAAGGAAGTACGCATTAGACCATGAACTAATACAATAATTTCCTGCGTATGTTGTGATTGAACTGGAGCAACAGGTGAATTCCCATAAATTTGCGGCTGACTCTTAGGTAAAAATGCATAGGCTTGAACCGCATAAACAATTCCAATCCAAAGCACCAAAATGAATCTGGTCATATAAATTGTATTGGAAATAATTTTTAGCATCGCAAGCCTCAATTCTCAGCTATTTGCTCTATATTACGAACAATAGATTTAGCGATAGTATTCAAAGGCAAATCGTTATCATCCTTCCCAAAGGGCTCTTCCAGTTCCTCAGATAATATTTCCAAACCCAATAAAATATACACAATCATTACCATCATCGGAATAATAAAAAAACCAAAAGTATCCATCCAACCAAAGGGGAACATTATGGCATAAAAAAGTAAGGCTTGTTTGACAAAAAAAGCAAAAGCAGGAGGTACATGAGTATTGGCAATTCGTTCACACCCCCCTGTCATATCAATCAAATTTGCCAGATGGGTATCCAAAACTAGATATTGTTCCAATTGCAGTTTTTTCTCTTGACGTAATTGATTAAGAATAATATACATTCGTTTAATGATGATAAGCACTGGGTGTTGTCCTTCGACGTCATGGATACACAAGGAAAGCAATTCACTTTGAATTTCCCTATTCTCCTTACGAAGATGTGCTTTGATAACAACAGGTAACTTTATTAGTAACTGATAAAAATCAGGTTGGGTGTTCAAACCAACAAAAGCATCAAACTTTAAACTTAAATTCCTACAATTATTAACAATAGAACCCCATAACACTCGCCCTTCCCACCACCGACTATAACTCGTATTGACTCTAAAGCTGATAATAATAGTCAGAATAAAGCTAAAAATTAGATGAAATTGGCCAAGGTTCTGACGAGTAGCATTCTCAAAAAAAGAAGCAATAATTATGGCATAAAGAATTATAATTATTGTAACAGGTAACAATTTACGAAATACCTTTTCCTTATAGAATAAAAAAAGATGTGGTAGCCAGGTAAGAAGGTTATATGATCTTCGTTTCATTGTTATTCACCTTAGATTCCTTTCTTAATTAACCGCTAAAATACCATCTTACCTTGTCAGATTTATTTAAAAAACTCAAACTCGACTTTAGCGAATTTCCGCACTTCCCGAATCCCCGCGGCGAAGACCGCGGGGTCCATTCACTGAACTATATCATGGTATAAATCTTTTCAATCTGGATTGTTTTTTTGAACAAGATCTATTTTCCACTGCCATTTCCATTCTTTCAATCTTTTTTCCCTGGCAGCAGCCAAGGTTATGTCATTAAAAATTTCATAATACACAAGGATCGTGACATTGTATTTTTTGGTAAATCCAGGAACAAATTTATTTTTATCCTCCCAGATCCGTTTAATCAAATCTGAGGTTAACCTGATATACAATGTGCCATTTTTTTGACTTGCAAGGATATACACATAGCTATCTTTCATTTGGACTCGCCTCAATTCCATTATAAGAGTTGTCAATGCTGTAAAACTCATTATCCTTTTGTTCGCGAACACATACAGGGAGTA
>JACPOX010000219.1 GCA_016191305.1 Legionella longbeachae
CAATCTATTAAGAGTCCACAAGAGTTAATTGATAAATTACGAGCAAAATTGAATGTTTCTCCAAAAAGTGCTAAGGGCTGGTATCTCTTAGGACGCATATATAGTAGTCAAGATGACAGACAAAATGCAGTAGATTCTTTTGCTAAAGCATATCAATTGAGTCCTGATAATGAGCAGTATGCTGTAAACTACGCACATAGTTTATGGGTAAGTAAAAATCAGCAATTTACAGAACAAATTACTGAACTATTTGCTCGGTTATTAAAAAATAATCCCAATCAACCAGATGCTTTGGCAATGCTTGCTATGGATGCTTTCGTGAGTCATGCCTATGAAGATGCGCTAAGTTATTGGCAGCGCTTACTAAAAATAACTCCTCCTCAATCAGAAGAAGCTCTGGCTATTCGTAAAGCAATTGCCAAAGCCGAAGAGCGAATTAAGTTACGGAATAAAAACTTTAATTAACGACTTATTATCTTTATTGATTCTCTTTATGTAATGCAATTAATTGAAAATCTGCTAGTCTATTAATTAGGTATCAGAATTTTAAGGAGAAAATGATGTATAAGAGGGTATTATTTGCTACTGATTTTGATGAAGTGGGTATTTCAGCAGCGCATAAAGCAAAAAAGATTGCTGATGAAAATGGCGCTGATCTGATATTGGTTCATGTTGTCGAGCCTATTCCAGCCTATGCTTATCCAGGTTTTGCTGGATTTGCTGAAGTTGAATTGTCTATTCGTGAGCAAGCAGAAAAAGAACTTAATGAATTAGGTGAAAAATTAGGCGTAGATGTCAAACATCGATTCATAGAGTTTGGTTCTACCAAAAATGAAATATTAAGAGTAGCTCAAGAGCGGAAAATCGATTTGATTGTTACTGGAAGTCATGGAAAACATGGACTTTCTTTATTGTTAGGTTCAACAGCAAATTCAATTTTACATGGCGCTCAGTGTGATATGTTAATTGTTCGTTCCCAACCTACTAAAAAGCAGGGCAAGTGATTTTAGCTTGAAGAATCGAGCCACATCCTGATCATTTTGTTAGGGTGTGGCTTGGTTGTATGTGTCATCTACTTAGGTGATGCAGGACTCTAGACTAAAATACATTATCTTTTATATTGAATATCCTCAAGATCTTCTGCTACTTCCAAAAAAATTTTATTCAGTAATTCCTTGTCTTCTTGGCTGTAATTTCCAGGATATCTATTAACAATATCTCCAGGAATATCCTCACAATATTTCAATTTAAAATCGTCAAGGAACAATAATGAATTGTTTAATAAATTTTTAGTGTTATTCATTCCTCTTTTTATATCACGTATTAATTCATTTGTAGAATACCCATCAAATCGATTAGGGTCTGCCAAAATAACTGGAGAAAACCCTTGAGATATTAGTAAAGAATTAAGAAATAAAACGCAGATGGTACGGCAATTTCCATCGGGAAATGGATGAATGATTTCAATACGTCTAACACAGGTAACGATTGCCCGCAGCTTATCATCATCTGACTGTGATTTTTGAATATCATTTGAATATTTATCCAGCGCAGCTTGAACTTTTTGTGTCAAGTTATTTATTGCATCTGTTTTATTAAGTGTGGTAAAGGGATTATAATATCCAATAAGGTAAGAAGATTGTTTTTTTTCCAAACATTCAGAAAGTATAGGGTCAACCTCAGAAGGGAAGTCACTGTTGCCTTTCCCAGTGTTTTTTAATAGCTCAGATAGTCCGTCACTACTTAAATTTATATCCATTTTTAAAAAGCAAGCCCAACCCCCTGAAAACTCGCCTATAGCCTCTTGGTCAAATCTATGTACATTTTTTGTGGCGATAGAATGAAGTTTTTTTAAATACTCAATGGATACTGGATTAAACTCCTGTCCTTTCTCCTTAATCTCTTTTAAGAGGTAAATAAATCCTCTTAATGCGCTTATAAATGATCCTTTCTCTCTTTTTTCCCATTGAGTAACACACCCATATTGTTGCTTGATGCCATCAATAATAAATCGATATATTTCAAATTTAAGATTTTCATCATTGATAATTTTTAATAATATTTCATCGGGTGAAATTTCTTCTTGATTCCCATAGATATCTTCTATCAATAAAGTAATTACTAATCCAATAAGAATATATAAAAATTTATTTTCTCTATTTATGTTATTTTTTTCTTTGGTGCTATTTACAAAAAAACTGTGGTTATTGTTGTGACTTTCTTCATTTTTTGTAGAGAATATATTTTTAGAATAAAATAATTTTTCTTCTTTTATTTTTGTGTATTTTTGAAACTCCATTTCATTTTTTTGTTTTTCGGAGGAATTTAAATAGTTTTTTGTAAGTAATCTAACTTTATTTTCCACTCTTATAGAAAATATGGAATTAAATATCTTCTTATTTGGTTTTATTTTAAATAACTTCTTGGAAAACATAGAATATCTCATTTTTTGTGATTTTTAACATTATAAATCCCAATCATTAAGTAAATATTAAGTGCAAATCGACTATTCATAATTCATAGTGACTCTTTGTTGATACATTTGAGTGAAGGATGGAGGCTGATATTTTTTCAAAAAAATTTAATCTTTGCTCATTCGTTGAGTTTTAAAGGAGCATGAAAAACAGAATGAGTCCACATTCGCTTGTGGCTCGGTTGTATTATAAAATCACCTATTATGACGAAGAGGTTGTTCGCTAGGCAAATCAGGGGCAATTTCTTTCTCGTGTCTCTCCACCTGACTATTCTTCGAATTATCTATTGGGCTTAGCTCTATTTGAGATTTTGATTCTTTAAACTTATGGGCCCGATTTACTACGTTTTCAACTTCAAGGTCTTTATTTTGAATACTTTGAGGAGTTCTTTTTATTTCTATGAAATCAGCATTATCACTGATTTTATAACCTGGATTATTCTCATATGCTTCCATGGCTTGCATTTTTAGGTACTCATTAACCATATCGCATAACTTTTGCATCAATTCAGGATCCTTCTCTAAGAGTTCTTTCATCTCATCATCGGCGGGCTGACCATTTAAATCAGTTACACGGCCTCTTTCAAAAAAATTATGAGGTGTAATTTTTTCAATTCTTTCGTACAACGTGCTTTTATTTTTTATCGGTGATGTTTCTTGATTAGTTTCGGGAATTATATTGAAATTTAGCAGCTGATCTTCTACTTTTTCTGTCATGGGGGGGATATTTTTTAATATAAAGTTTATTTCGTCTTCTATCATCTTCGTTAAAATTTTTTCTTTTTCTTCTTGTTGACTCAGTTCAAATATTTTCTTATTTGTTTCTTGTAATGCTATATATTCATCGGAATTCATAAAAGCTCCTTTACTAATGCTCAATGTTTGCACCCTTTAAGCGCATATTGCAGTATTTAAATTATTATAGTACAAAAATAGGCACTTTAATGAATAAATTAACTTCATGTAGCGGCAATTTAGAAATGTCCCCTTTGGGCAAAATAGAAATGTCCCCTTTTGGTCTCGCTGATTCTAGTCTTTTAAGAAGACAACTATCATCGAGGACGAAAAATGGCCTTAAAGGGGTTATTAACGATGAGTACAA